>NZ_JAMJWC010000001.1:1518457-1822149 GCF_023554555.1 Sphingobacterium sp. lm-10 | reverse complement strand
TGGGCAGCACCTTTTTTGCTGTTAGGCATCTACAATAAGATTGTGAAAACAGAAGGACACGACTAACGTCCGGAAAAGTAATTAGTACATGAGTCAGCATAGAGAGCCTCCTTTTTCAGGAGGCTTTTGCTTTTAGTAGGGTACTACACCACCACTACTTATTAAGTCGGAGTAGTTTTTTGTATTAAATCTTTTTCGAAAGGAGATGGAGGTAATGTTTTCTGCTATTTACTAGTATATTCTTAATGTATTTAAGACCTTTGTGAACGGTCACAATTTGATCTTAGAAAGGGCACAACATCGGTAGAGGAACATAGATTTCAGCAGCCGCTATTCTCATACAGAAAGTCAGTCCATTTTTTTTATTATACAATTATTAGGATTATTTGAGTCTATTTGAAGATACAAGTTTTGAAATTTCACTTTCCCTTTTTTAGTGTTCACAGCAGCATTATCGAGCAATTTTTAAACCTTGTAACGCTATAATGTTCCTGTAAGCTGACTATTATTTGTAAATTTGATTTACAAATAATTTACAATAATGGCGACGGTAAGAGCTGTAGTTTTAAAGCATCATAAGAAGAAGGACGGAACGTGGAATGTGAAATTAGCTATCAACCTACATTCATCCACAACATATATTGAAACTCATGCTTTTGTCGATAAAACGTATCTAGATCGCGCTGGAAAATTGAAACAATCTTATATAGAAAGGTATTTCGCTTCCAGGTTATCTCAATATAGAGATTTGATTACTGGATTAGGTACCAGAGTGAATTACATGACTTCTTCAGATTTGAAAGATTATTTAGTTCGCTCATCTCGCGAAACACATAGTGCGATTGAAATATTTTCGGAGCTTCAGAAAGAATATGACTATTGCCTTGAAAAAGGACAATCAACTAAATCGAAGTTTGTAAAATCTGTCCTTACACATTTAAAGTCTTTTACCAATCGAGAATCTCTTACTGCAATCCATATCAATTCAACCTTTGTTAAGGATTTCGAATCCTACTTAATGAAGTTGAAATTGTCTAATGGAAAGCCTTTGGCCGTTAATACCATCAATGGATATATGTCCCAGTTCAAAGCTTTCTACAAGAAGCTTAGAGATGAAAAAAATGATGCATCTATAAATCATTTTCCTGTGCCTGTCAATCCCTTTGAAAATTACAAGAAAATGAATGCGGAGGTTACTTTAAAACGAAATCTAAGTTTGCCTAATATCGCCGCAATAATGAAATACAATCCCGAAACCCAATATGAAGTGTTAGCGAAAGATATGTTTATAATCTCCTTTATGATGTGCGGAATGAATACAAAGGATATGCATACCTATTTGAACAATCCTATCGTGGGCAATAGCTTAGAATATCGACGTGTGAAAGTTATGCGTCAAAGAAAAGATGGCGCGGTAATAAATGTTTTAATCCCTGATCAGTTGAAGCCGCTTATTGAGAAATATGGTGGTCAGATCCAAAAAAGACATAATACAGTTCACTCATTGAATACTATCCTTTACTATGGCTGGAAGTCAATCTCGGAAAAGATAGGTTTTAAATGCACTATGTATTATGCTAGACACACTTTTGCTAATATCGCGCGTCAGGTTTGCAAATTTAGTAAAGAGGAAGTATCTATTGCTTTAAATCATAAGACCGGTGCCGATATCACCGATGTATACATTGATCCTGATTGGTCGGTAGTGCACAAGGTGCAATTGGGAGTAATTAAAGCAGTTGAGGATTATATCAAGACTTCTGATCAAGAGCCTTCATAACCTTCGATAGTTGTTGCTCTACCAAGGCTAACTTATTTTCAACTTCGGCTAAACGGTATGATAGAGATTGCTCTTTACTATGGAACCGTGAAGCGTATGTTAGATCCGCTACATCCATACCTAACTCCGAAAGCTTTTTAATTACTCCGGCGTTTGGTCCTTGTTTACCATTTTCGATTCTGGAAAGTGTTACTGTTGATATACCTAATTTGGACTTTAGTTCCTCAGCAGTCCAACCTTGGTCATGCCGAAAGCTGGCAATAAGCTTTCCTACTTCTGTAAAATCTGTGCTCATTTTGTGTAAATGCGTATTGTTTATTCTAGTACTCTTTTCACTACATTGTAAATCTGGATCAGATCATCCATTTTAATCTCGTAATCTGGGTACTTATCTTTATTAGGGTTTAACGAACGAAGTGTTAGTATTCCGTTTTCTAAATCTTGCTTGGCGACTTGTTTAACAACTATGCCCTCTTGTCGATGAACGAATACGAAGTTAGGCCAAGAGTGAGTATGCAACTTACTCTGCCAATATTGACGGCTGACCTCCCTACACAACATCACAGTACCATCTGGAATGGCTTCGCGAATATCTCCATTGTCCATGCTATCTCCTGATGCTTCAATAAACTTGTATGTTCCGGTTACATATTTATTCACAGTAGTAGTATATAGAGGTAGAGTGTCGATGTATTCTTGATCTTGATATCCCAATAGATAGCCCGCTTGTGCATGAATTGGTATCAATTCCGCGGTTAATAGGTAATAACCAGGACTGATCTCTTTGAGACCCTGATCAGTTGGAGCTTGCTTGATCTCTCCGATTGCTTTGGCGTTGCTGGCTGAGACCTTTGGCAATACAATTTCCTCTTCCTCAGATGTAAGAGGTATTGCGTTAACCACAGCTCTAACTTTAGCAATGTCATCATCTTTCTGAAAATCACCGTTTTTCAATAGATTAATAAGAACACCTCTACTAAAACCTATGTAGCCCTCACGATCTCTATCGGTCAGATCTTCTTGTCTAACGCGATATTTTTTCAAGAGGGATTTCAAAAATTGCCCTTTATGTAACATGTGTGTGTATATGTGCTAAAATTATTCGGTTGACTGCCAAAGAATTAGCTGTTTATTCAAAACATTTAAAACAATAAATATCTTAAATGTTTTGAATGTTCATAATGTTATCTATCTTTGTATTGTCAAGTCAAACAAATATAACATTTTAAACTGCCTTTGTGCAATGTGTGTACCAAGAACTTAATTAGAAACAAAAATGAACAAAAAAGATGATTGAGATAACTGATAAGGTGCCATCGCCAGTTAAAACGAAACTGGGAGGCATCATGGAAAAATTGGAGGTCGGGCAATCGTTTCCGATTGAATATGGTAGAGAGAAACAAGCTCGTCAGGAGGCTTGGAATTTATTCCACCGAATCAATCCAACCACCAATCTACCCATGAGCGAAAAGAAATTCACCGTAAGACGTGATCCAAACGATGTTGCAAACTTTAGATGTTGGAGGGAAGAATAATGAATACGATACCAATGGATATAGGGTTAGCGGCTATGCTCAAAGAAGCTGCAAAGGTAGGCGCAAAAGCAGCGTTAGTTGAAGCGGGTCTGGAACGTGAGAATGTTTCTTATACCTATGCTTGCAAAAGATACGGCAAAGCACGTGTAGATAGATGGTTGCAATCGGGACAGCTGAATTACCGTCAAGATGTATTTGGGTCAACAAAGCGCGAGCTCAGCAAAGTGGATTTGCAAGCGCTGAACTCTGGTGAAAAAATGGTTGGACATATTAAAATAACGTGAACAAATGACCAAGGAACAAATAAGAGAGATTCTCGAACAATTGCTATTCGAGATCCGTGATATTCGCAAAGCAGTATCGGAAATCAGAGAAGATGCAGAAGCGGCTGATTTAATTTAATGAAAATGCGCAGCGGGAGGCAAACTAAAGCGCTATTAAAAACCGGGCAATGGCCCATTAAACTCTAACAAAGAATGAAGGGACGTATTTCGTCACGGGGTGTGCAGCAAGGCAGTACATTACCCGAAATCGGCAGAATTAAAGTAGGGGAGAAATCACAGAGAGGATTACCTACATCATTAGACTATTTCCGGGCTACCGGAGATTTTGCAAATAGATTCCACAATCTATTTGGAGAAAAACCTACAGAATTACACGTAGCTTTTGTATCGAACGACCTTTCAGAGGTATGTAATGAACAGTTCGAAGCCTGGGAGAAGGGCAAGCGTTGGGGATATGGTAATGGAGAGACTTTCACCATATGGGATGCCACCGGTGGTGCTGATCGTAAAGGCGGATATATCGCCGATGTACCAAAGGATGATCCACGAGTGAAGGCAATCAAAGGATGGGCACGAACATTAACACTTCGTTTTGTACTGCTTGAAATGAAGGGGATTTTGGGTTATTGGACGTTTTCTACGAAGGCTAAGGAGACAACAATTCCTTCGATAGTCAAGGCATTTGATATGGTTATGGAGCGCAGCGGTTCGATAATTGGATTTCCGTTTTCATTAATGGTGAAGAAAGTTCAATCCTATTCCCCAGGAATGGCAAAGAACTACCCAATAGTTCAACTGGTACCAAATTTTACAGAAGAAACTATTGAGGCGGTACGGGCTTATGTGGAATCAGGAGCAGACTTGAACCGGCTTACGACAAATATGATCACATCTGGGAGTCTGTTGCAGCTGGGGTCGGGGAGTGCGAACGGTGCGAATGCAGTTGAGGATGTAGAACCGGAGGAGGTGAAGTAATGGATCTGCAAGTAAATCTATCAAAAAACCTGAAACTACATTATCTAGAAGAAAATGTAGTGAGTGAAGATAATCAGTTAGTTTCTATCCAATTCAATTTTACATTTTTTGGAGAGTATTGTCATGCTGTTATTTCGAGAAAATGTCTTGAATCAAGCAATGGAAGCGTAGTGTTTGCTGAATCTCCTAGCGAATTACATGATTCATTTATTGAATCCATTGAGGATACTCATTGGGATAAACTAAAAGATTATTGGAGAGAATTTGAAACCCAATACAATTGCGAAAATCAAAAACAACAGGAGGACTAACCCATGTCAATTACATTCGAAAATATAAGCACGGACTGGTTTAACGATCAAGCCCTCCGTTTACCCAATTATAAAGTAGGTCGTGTAAACTTTGGCCAAGGTCGTAGCTACATTCGACTAAATCAAGATGGCGCACCGGTAGAATCCCCTTTGCGTTTGTACACTAGCCTTACCACAGCCATTAATGCGTGCGCGCCTATGGAGCAGCCATTGCTTGAATGGTACGTGAAGCACGGTTTAAAAGAAGCTGGCCGTTTGCTGGAACTTAGTCAGCATTACGGTACCATGATGCATTTAGAAATAGGAAAGTTCCTAATCAATGGCGAATATGACTTTGATCGCGTCGAGTTCGTCGTGGAAGATTACCTATCCGCAGAGAATTACTATCAACCCGATACAAAAGAATGGCCGGAAAAGCTACGCAATGACCTAGCGGCATTCATCCAATTCTACATAGACTACAATATAGTACCACTGGGTATTGAATACGTTTTGCTAAGTGATCGAGGATACGGTACGCTCATAGATTTGGTCTGCAATATGACTATTCAGGTTGATGGATTCTCAGATACTGAGGTGTATAAGTCCGGCCCTAGAAAAGGGCAACCAAAAGAATGTAAAGTGCCTCGCCAGATCCGTGCAATCATCAACTTTAAATCAGGTCGTCATGGATTCTATCGTACCAATGGCCTACAGTTAGAAGCAGAGCGCCAGCTTTGGGAAGAGAATTTTCCAGATCTTCCGTTGGATGCTGCATGTAACTGGTCACCTAAAGAATGGCGAGGTGATACGCCAACCTACAATTTTAAAGATTGGACTGGCGATATCACCACTGCTGAGGTTGATGCGGTAATGACTTTGGCTGATATTCGATATGCATCCAAAGCACAAGGTAAAACCTACACCAGTATTGGCGGCACTTTTTCGATTGCGGATCGCGGGCGGGGTTTGTCTGGCGTAATTCGTAAAGAAGGAATCGGTGAATATGTCGGCCGCAAGTTTGGGCATGCTTCACCGGATATGGAGCCAATAATCCGGCCAACTGCAAAGGCAGGCTCTACTTCGCTTATCGAACCAACCCCTAACCCTTTACCGTTTTAGATCATGAGTACCACTCAACCGAACACGGCGATCATGCCATTCACTCAAACAGACCTGCAAAGTGCAGGATCTGTTTATCATATTGCTGTAGGTTTCCAAGAAAAGTATCGCGCTAAGCAGGTCGCTTTGCTCGCCAAAGCAGCTGCCAATGGCGCTAAACTCCCCAAGGAACTGGATGAGGAATTGATGAACTGGCAGGTATCTGCAAAAAAGGCGGTTAAGCATATCGAAGAGCAGCGCAAACCATTCACCGAGAAGGCGCATGCATTTATCAAAGCATTTACCGGTATTGAAAATACGTTGGGTAAAGAGCTTTACGATCCAATCCAGCAGCTGCGCGATAAGTCTGCCAAAATACATGCGGAAGAAGCTGCTGCAGCACGAGCCAAAGAACAGGCAGAGCTGGCCGCAAAGCAAAAGCGAATAGATGATATCGCGCAGCTGGAGGCTCAACTACGTAATGGTTATGCAGCTCACTTGACTAACGTTAAGCAGACTATGCTCACGGTGTATAGCGGAGCGACACTCGGCCAAATTGATGAAGCAAAGGAAGTACTAGAGCAATTCGTGGGAGCCGCGCTATCAGATGAATCTTGGAATACCATTGCATTGGTTGGCGATGCTGAGCTGATCGCAGAGGTGCGCACACAAGAACGCTTTGATGCATGTGCTGATCATTTTACAGCAGAAATAACCAAATATGCAGAATATCTGCTATCGCTAATCCCACAGCGTCGCGCAGAATTGGAAGCCGGAGTGGCCGAGAGTAAAGCGGCTGCTGAGCTTGCTCGCAAACAAGAGCAGGAAGCCGCTGCTGCCCAACTTGCCGCCCAGCAAAAAGCAGATGCAGATGCTGCTAAAGCTAAGCAGGCAGCGACAGTTACCGTTATGGTAGCTCAGGCTAATCGCGAAGTGGAATCGCCCAAGGCGATTGAGTCTTATTCGATGGTAGTGGGTAGCATCGATGGCTGGCGTGCGGTGGTAGAATACTATCTAACAAATAGCGGTACCGGTGCGGATGGATTGGGCAAGATAAAGCTCGATCAAATGGCAGCATTTGCCGAACGCCAGGCTAAAGCAACTGGAGAAATGATTACTCATTCTGGTGTTACCTACGAGCCGAAATATAAAGCAGTTGCTCGAGCCACCAAAAGAAAGGTAGCGTAATGGTAATACTCATTAAAATAATTGTTGTGCTAGTGGTTTTTCGGTCAATCGGGTATAGAGAACGTAAACCAAAAAACAACCAGTAAACACACTAGTGTGTTGCGGTGTTCTACCATAATAGAATTGTATAATTAAAAACTAAATAAAGATGTCGAATAGAACATTAACAGGGTCAATTGCCCTAACAAAATTGCCTCAGGCTGTTATCGTTGATAAAAAGAATAAGGCTGGAGAGATGGTAAAATGTGTTTTGCTTCCAATCGATGGAAACAGCATGACCGAAAAAGATGGTGCCGTTTATATGGATGTCCGTGTAGTGATTCGCGAGGAGCAGGATCAGTATGGCCAGAATGGGTTTATCGCAAAATCATTGCCTACTGAGGTATACAAAGCCAATAAAGACAATGAGAAATGGATTAATGATCATCAGCCGATTTTGGGCAATGTGAAAGATTGGTCACAAGGCAGTAACTCCGCTCCGGCAGAGACTATCGCCGAAGACGACGATCTACCTTTCTAGTCGAGCAAACCTTAGTAGCGGTTGAGGGAGGCAACCCCTTCCGCTACTTCTTATTTAAATCTCTAACAATACTAGGTCGGCAAAACTGGAGGCCTGGTTTAAGAATTATACAATGCGAAATCAGCAGATTTTTTGCACGATACCTACATGGAAGGGGGTACCGGCATGAAAGTGACTACACCAATCAAACTCCGTCCATACCAACAAACATTCGTAAACAAACTCGCTGTTGCGTTGCGTGATCACCGCAGGGCAATTGCATGTGCGCCAACTGGATCCGGAAAGACTAAAATGTTTATTGAAGTGGCACGCAAAGCAACTGCCAATGGCCGGGCCGTAGTGATCATCAGCGAAACGGCAAAGATTTACGATCAAATCATTAATGAGGCTGGCGGCCATGAAATTGCCAAAGGAGTAAAGCATGTGACGATCCGCGGTGGTGAGCTCTATATTGCTATGGCGCAAACTCTCACGCGCAGGCCGCTCATCCTACATCAACTTTCTGCACTTGAATTTCCTCCGCTGATCATTGTGGACGAGGCTCATATCGGTACACCATCAAATATCATCCGACAGTTGATCGAGGTGAGTAATCCATATATCTTGGGTTTTACTGCCACTCCAGATGGCCGCGTGGCTAAGCATCTGGCCGAACTGTATAATACTTGCGTAGTTTGCTGTCAAGTCGATGAATTAATCCAGCAAAGTTTTCTTTGCTCGTATCAGCACCTAGCCAGGACAAAAGCAGATACGGATATTTTGGAATTGCGCAATGGTGAGTATACTGAGCAATCACAGGCCGCTGCTTTCTCAACTGCTGCTGTCTATGATGGTATTTTCGATGACCTACGCACCACTCCATTCACTAAGTGCATGATCTTCGTTGCCTCAATTAAGCACGCAAAAGATATGAACCATCGATTGCAGGCAGAAGGCTTTGCATCAGTTGAATATCATAGTCAGCTGGAAAATGGCGCGTATCAGCTTGCGAAATTCACGCAACTAGGCGAAGCCGATATATGTGTATCAGTTGCTAGTTTGACTAAAGGCTTCGACTGCCCAACTGTGGATTTAGTGATCCTAAATCGAGCCACTACCTCATTGCCGCTTTATTTGCAAATGATTGGACGCGGATCACGCCCAGTATGGAATGCAACCGGCCAGCTAATCAAGTCAAAATTCCGAGTTCTGGATTATGGTGGTAACTGGGAGCGACATGGTTTATATTTCGAAGATCGTGATTGGGAGAATATGTGGGAAGTGAAAAAGCGTAGCAAGAAAGGCGAAGGCGTTGCACCGGTTGCCCTGTGTCCAGAGTGTGAATCGATCATCCCAACTACGCAGCGCATTTGCCAGTTCTGCGGACACGAACGTCCACTTACAGCAAAAGAATTGGAGCAAGGTGAGCTAGTCGAGGTTACTCGGCATTATACGGACTTAGTAGGACGTAGAGTAAGTGAGCTTTCGCCCAATGAGCTTGCCGTGTATGCAAAAATGAAAAAGAAGCAGCCTTTTGCCGCGCGTGTAGCTCGGGCTAAAGATCAAGAGCGTCAGGGCTTCCTTGAAGCGTTCACCGCTGCTATGGGCTACAAGTCCAGTTGGGTAGACCATCAGCGGAAGATGATCGGGGTAAGTAAAATTGAATTCGTAGATATTACATTAGTTTAGCATGGCTGTAGAGTTGGCAAATATTTGGGCTGAGATATTGCCATTAGTTAAAGATGGCGTTTCTCTGATTGCTGTAAGGGAGAAGGAAGAAAAGGGAAGGCCAGCAAAAACACCTTACGGATTCTGGACTGAGTACCAAAAGCGGCGCGCGGATGAATCCGAGTTGTGGCACATTTTGGAGAGCCATGACACTAATGCGATAGCTGCGGTTTGTGGTGTGATTTCAGGTAACTTAGAATGCATAGACATTGATAGTAAATACTATCCAGGGATCGATGCACAGTTGCTTGCAGATATCAACAAGTTCTATCCTCATTTGTATACCAGACTTAGGATCCACCGCACCCCTAGTGGCGGATATCATATCGTGTATCGTATCAGCGACCGAGCACCGGAAGGAAATCAAAAGTTAGCTGGCAGGCCAACGACTCAGGCGGAACAACAAGCGCAGCGAGATCGTGGAGCAAAGCGGCCTAGCAAGACAGTAAACTTCTTAGAAACTCGCGGAGAAGGTGGATACTTTCTATATCCTCCATCGATGGGTTACGCTGTGGTGCAGGACATGCCGATACCGATAGTAACTTGGGAGGAGCGATGTAGTCTAATAAACTTATGCCGCACGTATGATGAGGTTGTTCGTATTGCGCCAATGCCAAAGCCGACACAATCGCAAGAATCCTACTATACAACTAATCCATTTGAGGACTATAATTATAGGTGCGATCCACTTGAATTGATGCAGTCCCAGGGCTGGTCTTTTCTGCGAGAAAACCAACGATTCATTTGGTTTACCCGCCCGGATAAAACCGACGGGGTGTCGGCCAGCTGGAATAAAGAAAAACGAGTTTTCTATGTGTTCACTACCTCAACTGATCTGGAAGCAACGCGCGGCTATAACCCTGCAACATTGCTAGCGGAGTTCACCTTTGATGGCGACAAGAAGAAAGCATTTCGTTGGCTAATAGATCAGGGTTTTGGAAAGGTAAAACGTGCCGTAGAGCAGTCAATTATCAAGAAGGCAGCTATCAATGGTACAGCAGCCATACCCGCTAATTTTTCTTCAGAAGCGCAGGAAGAATTTATACAGCTTCAAGATCAATATAGCAAACAACATCCGCATGGTATATTTTGGGAGTATGATGATAAAGGTAAGTTTGTCATCAGTAGACAAGCCTTTTTGTATGTAGCGAAGGAGCTGGGGTTTCGGTTATATAAATCCGGGGCGGTTCAAATCAACGGAAGTTTTGTGATGCGCATTACTTTGATAGAATTCTTCAAGCTAATGAAAGAATATATTCAAGAAGAGGAGGCGAATGTATATGATGACATCTGTGATGCCTACGAAAAGTTTATTCAGGCCTCTGGCAAGTTTATCTTGGATTCACGACTTGAACAGTTTGAGGATGCAGATTGTGTACAGGATTCGAGCGATGTATGCTATAAGTTCTACAATAACGTTGCGGTAAGAATCACGGCAAGCTCCATTACTCCAATTGAGTACGATAAGATCGACGGATTTATTTGGGCAGATAAGATGCTCTCACGGAACTACCAAAAGGACGCTACCGCAAGCGACCTATACGAGCGATACCTAAAAAATGCAACCGGCATTGACGATAGTGGCAAAGTCAAAGACTACGTACGTAATATCATTGGATTTCTATGTCATGATTACAATTCACCTATAAGCCTTTATGCGATTATTCTTACTGAGATGGTTAACGATCCTAGAAAGGGTGGAGGTAGCGGTAAAAACATCTTTGTCAACCTACTTAAGAATTTCATTGGTGTAAGTACAGCTTCTGGAGCAATGATCAAGTGGGATGATAAGTTTTATGCCGTATGGAACGACGCTTCAAGGATTTACTTCATCCCGGACATTCCACGGAAGATCAATTGGGAATTTATAAAAAGTACCATCGAGGATCCTTACATCAATAAGAAATACAAAGGGGAGTATTCTGTAAATATCCAGGATTCGCCCAAAGTAGTTTTTAACACAAACTATTCATACGAAGATAGTGATGGTGGTTTGCACAGAAGATTTCGGCCAATAGAATTTACAGACTACTACACCGTCAATGGCGGAGTAGATGTAGTGCATGGGAAACTATTCCCTGACGGTTTCGACAGTGCGGAATGGAAGGGTTTCGATGACTTTGTGCTTGGCAGCATAAAATACCACCTAAGCCAAGGATGCAAAATAGAGAGGATTGATTTATCAGATAATGGCTGGGAAAAGAAATTTACTATTCAGTACGGCGAAAAGACTCTGGAATTCATCAGCGATAATATTTCTACCTGGCTAGCATCAGAATACGTTGAGGTGTCCAACTTCCAGAAATCTTACGATGACTACGTGGCAACGGAATTGAAAGAGAAATATAAGTTAAGCCAAAGGACGTTGAATAGTGCAGTTCGCGAGTTTTGTGAGCGGCATGAGATAACTTTTGATCAGTCGGTCGTTAAAAAAATAACTCATACCACTAAAAGGGTGCACGTCTTCAAGGGAGAATTTAAATGCGTGATTGAAACATCTGGGGAAGAATACCCATTTTAGATAAAATATAAAAAACAACTAAAATGTTTTGAATGTTCGGAATGTTCTGTATATTTGTATCATAACAAAGAGATAGAAGGGGGAGGCAACCCCCAACTATCAAAAGCGTATAAATCTCTAACAAAGAATAAATACAATGCAAAGTAAACAAAATCTAACAAAGCAAACAACTCCGGAGGCAAACGGAGTTGTTTCATTAGCCCAGAAGCTGCTACCAGATCTTGATGCGAATGAAATCATTATGGTGATTAACGAATATCAATCTGATAAGCATCTCACCGTATGCCCGGAGTGTTCGGCAGAAGTTTCCTCAGACGATCTAACTTATGCGATTGATCGACATGCTACCCGGGAGGAACCAGAAGACGGACATAATCAATGTCCAGAATGCTTCGTTAAGCTCTCTCAAAGCGACCTAGAAAAACCAACCTTCGAACTCTGGCTTAAGCTAACAGCGTAAATATGGCTCACAAGAAAGTTGTGGTGGGGAATCTTCATAGTGAGGAATCTCCACATACTAGACGCGCGAATGGTTTTCAGAACGCTATCGATCGTTACAGCAGAATTCAGCGGCACAATCTGCGCAACACGTTCCGAAATCATGTGGAGGATCACCGTATTTCAGACGAAGAACACGAAGTTATCCAATTCTGTAAAGGGTTTCTGGTAGCTGTATTGATCTTCGGGGGCTTTGTGACTCTCGCATACCAAATTCTAAAATACACATCATAGCTATGGATACATATACACAATTACCATATGCTTTTTATGCCTCCGGCCTGAACATCATTTCAGTTGATAGCAAACCATACCTATCAAATGGCCGAAAGCTAGTTCGTCTACCTAGAGCTCCGTGATCACCGGAGTTTTTGCGTGTCGTGATTTTTGTTGAGTTTGGTTTGAGGGTGGAGTTGGGGGAAACCGTAAGGGAATGTTGCGAGTAGTATCGAGGTTTGTGAAAAACCAAAATCAACTATGCAATTACAAATTTTCAAATTTCGGTCTGATGAAGAACGGGTTTTCAATGAAATCACAACAGTAGATATTGATGGTGATGTCTGGTTTGTAGCATCTGATGTCTGCACAACATTAGGCCTTTCAAATCCTACAGAAGCGTTAAGAGGTTTAGATTCTGATGAAAAGCTGACCTCAGAAATGCTTAGGGCAGGTCAAAAAAGGAAGGTTAACCTAATAAGTGAGAGCGGCTTATATGCCCTAGTTTTTAAGAGCAGAAAGCCCTCAGCGCTTAAGTTTAGAAAATGGATCACAAAGGAAGTTATTCCGAGTATAAGAAAAAAAGGCTTCTACGGAAAAATAGATCGTACTACTCTTCCTAATTTTATCGAGCGCTATAAAGACAACTTCCATAAAATTCCAAAAGATCATTTTTCAGTTATTAGCGAGATGTTTGCTCGCATGTATATTGAACTTGAGAAGGTTGGATATGTAATTCCTGATAAGGCAATCGACGGTAGGAAATTGGTACCAGATATCTCAGTAGGATTAGGTTTTGCCAAATTTCTTAAAGCAAACAATTCTGAATTCTATGGTAGCGCGAAGAAATACAAGCATACTTTTCCTGATGGGAGGGAAGTGGATGCGAACATGTATCATATCGATGCGTTGCCAATGTTCATCAGGTACATCAATGAAAAGTGGATTCCTGAAAAAGCAGAAGCCTACTTCCAGTCCCGTGATCCATTAGCATTGGACTACTTGCCTAAACTGATTGGTTAGAAAAGAAACGTCAAATTATATTTTCCTATATTTATAGAAAATTATGATGTTATGACTAACTTATTTAAAACAAGCACCTTGCTTTTGGTGTGTTTCCTTCAATTTGGATGTTCTAAAGACGATCCAAAACCAATTCCAGAGTTAAATATCACCGAAGCTACAATCAAATTCGATGAAGATGTTAAGTTTGGCGTCGCTAACTTCTCCAACGTAGAATGGTCTAGTAGTGATGAGTTTGTAGGCGGTATCAACATATACGGTATTTTTTCTGGAAGACACGTAGGAGAGGCAACAGTTACAGCCCTAGTAGACGGGTATACACTTACGGCGAAAGTTGTTGTCGAACCTTCAGTCACCAGTTTTGAAGAGCCGTTAATTAATTTTGGTGCCGATGTGCAGACAATAAAGGACCATGAAAAAAGAAATGCATATATTGAAAATTCAGCATACATTATTTACAATGGTCGGGGCACTCATGAAAACCATTTAACGTATTATACATTTAACGGCCAAATGACCGGTGCGATCATAACGTTTAATAATGGTCAAAGCATTATTCAAGACGCAGTAAAGTTTTATACAGAACGATACCGATATCTAGGCAGACTTGAAAACGGTAGAATTTATTATGAAAGTGCCGATGGGTCTTATCGAGTCTTCATAGGTCAAAATTATGCGTCTTACACTAAGGATCCATATCCGGGGACATAATCTAAGAAGGTGACAATTCGGAAAGCACATTACTTATTTTCCTATATTTGTAAAAATTATTAAATTATGAATTTTACAATCAGACTGACAACTGTCATTTCTTTGCTATTCCTTTGTTTCGCATGTTCGAAAGATGAGCTATCAACTATTAATGAATCTGAGGTTCGCTTGAATTATGACGAGGAGTTTCTATTTAGCGTAGGCAACGCGTCTAATGTTGAATGGTCATCTAGTGATGAGTTTGTTGGAGTTATAGAACAGGATGGCAAGTTCTCGGCTAAGCACATCGGGGAAACTGACATCACAGCTAAGGTGGGTCAGCACATTGTCACTGCCAAAGTAATTGTTGACCCTTACATTACCGATATCATAGTGCCGGTACTTAAGTTTGGTGTACATAGTGAGACGATTAAGAGTGAGGAAACAAGGGCGTTTATCAGTGAGGATGCTTCACAGATCCGCTTTTATGGTCAGGGGAGTCGTGAGAGCCGAGTTTATTACAATTTGAGAAGGGGTGTCGTAGATAATAGTGTTATGCATTTCGATTATAGCCAAAGCATTTTTAATATTCTGCTTATTTTCCTTGGTGAGCGATATGAATTATTGGAAGTTACGCCAGCAAGATTAACTTATGTTAACAAGGAAAAAACAATTGGAGTAAATGTTACCGGTAGTTCAAGTTCGGGTATTCGCGCGACTTGGGTGCCTAGTTCTTATACTGTCCCGAAGTCATAGGTTGATTAGATCGTTTACATAGGACACCATTAAACCAATTTTTATTATGAAACTGACAAGACTGCTCTCTCTACTGGTTGTCACATTGGCTATGCTTATAAGCTGCTCAAAGGATGATGATCCTCGAGAACAGGAAATAATCGGAACATGGCAAATTACCCATTATGACGGCCGAGTAACCGCGGATCACCCAGAGGAGTTTCCGGAAGGTAGAACCATAACTTTTCAATCAGGAGGCACTTTTTATGAATCTGGATCCTTTCGCGATGGCTCAGGAACTTATGTTATCAAAGATCGAGATTTAATCGTCACCATAGGAGGTAATACTGTATTTACTTATATTATAATGTCAATCACAGAAGATCAGTTAATTTTGGATGAACTAATGGCCGGTACTGCTATTCGTGTTCAGTTAAAGAGAGTAAGGTAAAATATGAGAAAGATAAATTTGATGTTGGTTGCGGCTTATATGTTTTTAGCGATCTCTGCTAGGGGGCAGGATGCATCCATTGTCGTCCATCCAGATGGCTTAAAATTCGCCAATGGTGAAACGTACATGGTAGTGGAAAGTTCCGGCACCGCTGCCGAAATTACCTCCGCTATAGAGCGTAGCGTTAAGACCAAAAGCAACTCCAAAAACTTAACCGTGGAAGTTTTGGACGATGCGGTTATTATACGGGATTTCGTGCCTGGGTATACGAAGACGGATCGTTTGTTTGGAAGTGCTTACTTACTTGACTTGACTTACAAGGTCCTGGTTGAGGTAAAAGATGGAAAATATAGAATTAATGCTCCAGAGCTTACCATCGCTGCAAATCAGAAGAATGATGGTATAGTTGGCATAGTGAATACTGGTTATGACTTTACGATTAGTATGGAGTTAACAGAAAGTAGCTCTGCTAAAAAGAGTAAAGATGTAAAGTTCTTTATTTTCAATAAGAGGGGCAAGCTCGTTGAAAAATCTACGAAGGAAAAGTTAGAGAAGGATCTATCTGACATTGTCGGTTTAGTAGCAGATCAAGCAAAGAAGGCTGATTGGTAAAATAAATATTATGAAAAAAATATTACTTATCACTTGTGTTGTTTTAGCTGCTTTTGCAACTAGCGCGCAAGATTATGGCCAAAGCGTAGGTAGCCTAAATGTAGCTGTCGACGGCAAGAAGGCGAAAGATTATGTGTATAAAGATGGAGATGTTGAAATAACGATTTCAAGATTGGCAGTCAATCAGGTTGATTTTAACATTAAGAACTTGACAGATAAGCCTATTGACTTTTTTTGGACTGACAGTTATTTCATAGCTTCTGGAAGATCTACCGCTTTTCAGAATAGCGGAAATGCTATGGAGTTGTTGACTGGCGTAGCTGGAAAGGAGATAAATTCAACATCTCCGAAAACACGTATAGCTCCAGGAACCTATATTACAATCAAGACTTCCTCAAAGGAGACATATCTTTTTGATTTCAATTATGCTAATAAAAACTATAAAGAAACGGGGAATACTCCTGAAAACGCAGCAATAATTGCTCTCGGAATAGATGGAGAGATGAAAGAAAAAAGAATTAATTTCCAGATGTATACTTCTAGAATAATTAAGGAGTTGAAAAAAGCTAGATAAAAATTGCTCTTACACATTTCACATCAGCCCCTTTATAGGGGCTTTTTATTTGCCTGATAAATGACGATAATATTTGCAAATTACTAGAAAGGTTACAGGTTACGCCTATTGGTTACAAGAAGGTTACAACTCAGATGGTAACCAAAAAAGCTTCTGAGGTATATTTAATGCCTGTTTTTATAGAAGGTTACAGGAGTTACAGCATTTTTGATATAAAGCGGCTAAAAATATAAATGCAACAATGTAGTGTTCATAGAACACCCATATTTAGCGAGGGTAAACGTATTCACATTTATGTTTTTATAGAGGTTTGTGAAAATAGGTGTTTTTCTGTAACTTATTTTTAATTGGTTGATTATTAGCAATCTAAAGTTGTAACTTCCTGTAACCTCCGAATTCTTTCTGTAACCTATCTAGATTATAATATTTATTTTGACATGTCACGATATGTCTTTATATTTGTGCTGTGTATATGTGTTCATGCAGGGTGACTTTAGGGTCATTCTGCATCTTTTAATCCACGGTACAATTAGTTATGACAGAGATACAATTGCAAACCGCCGCAAATACCTGGTTGTGGAATACCTACCCACAAACAAGACGTAAATTCTTCCATGTCCCTAACGGCGGAAGTCGAAATGCAGTAGAGGGGATGCAACTAAAAGCCTCAGGCGTTGTAGCTGGTATACCAGACTGTATCCTAATCCACAAAGGATCAGCATACGGATTTGAATTTAAAACCAACACCGGTACAGTATCACCAGCCCAAGCGAAAGTCCACCAAGTATGGCAGCAAGATGGTACTCCTGTCTACATCATTCGTAGCGTAGAGGAATTTCAGTCGGTCATCACTTCTATTATCGGGCAACCCGTATCGGCTGTAAAGGAGGTAGCGGCATGATTCCAACGACAATAAATATCCAGCAATACCTTCAGCAATATCACCCAGATATAGCAAAAGAAGTCTACTCACGTTTCAAATCTATCCCCTGTACTCCTGAGGTGATACAGCAAGTCCACCATCACACCATTCCACATGCACACGAGCATTGGCAGGTGCAAATAATATCGATAGCAGCAGCTCTACTTCTTGTGTCTCCTGAGACCATCTACACAGATTGTGGTATACGTCGCAATAGTGGAGTAGCAACAATACTTGGTAAACAGATTGGAGTTTCAAAGCAGGTGATCAGTAAGAAGGTAGAGAGAGCGCGTCATTATTACACTCATGTTAGCTGGGCACGTGAAGCAGTAGATCAAATTGTAAAGGAGGTGAGGAATGGGTAATGAACAAACCGAGGTGAAGTTGACAGTCAATCAGCGTCGTTTCGTGGAGGAGTACTGCAAAGATTTTAATGCTACACAGGCAGCAATACGTGCTGGATACAGTGCCAAGACGGCTGCTGTTGTTGGTCACGAAAACTTAAGAAAACCTAATATTTCGCAATCAATTACCGCTAGATTGGACGAATTGTCTTTATCAGCTGAGGAGCTTACCAAGAAGACTGCGGACATTGCCCGTGGTAACTTAGCGGACTACATGACTACGAGGATGGTTGAGCATACTCCTAGAGTACGTAAAGGTCTCAATGAGATCATTGCTGAGCTTGAATACGAGCTCATGCTTAAAGAGGAGTTCTGCGCAGAAAAGGGGTATACCGAAGAAGCTTATGATGAGTTTCAGGCGATGCTTGAGCCTAAGCGTGATCAAATCCTTGCTTATCAGATTGAGCTGCGAAGAAATCCCTTTGCTACTCGTTTAGTAAGCGGTGAACCGGAACTAGTGCCTCAAGTAGAAGTTGATATGCAAAAGTTGATAGCCGACAAAGAGCGAGGTATTATCAAATCTTTCAAATATGGAAAGAACGGTTTAGAGGTTGAGCTTTACTCAGCGGATGCGGCGATGGATCGTCTAATGCGCGTTCGTGGGATGTATAAGGACAAGTTGGATATCACAACCAAGGATCAATCATTAAACGAGAAAGTGTCTCCTGAGGACGCGCAACGATTGTTACAGCAGCTTGCGAGTGGGCAATACAACATGGAAAACAACGTCTAAAAAACTATCTATATGAGCGAAAAATTAAATAACGTCGTTAGCACCTTAACTGGAAACTTTAAATTGTCCAAAAGTGAAATAAGAGAATTGCAGATTAAAGAGGATTTGTTTGCTTCATTTCTAAAATTCACCTTATCACGTCCTTCGGATATAGACTGTGATCATTTTAAAAAGTTAGATGTAAGAACCATGTCCAACATTAACGATTTATTGAAAACGGGCTTTGCATTCGAGGATATCAAAGGTTACACAATTTGGTTGAAGGGTGAATAATGATAACAAACGCATCCTTTACACGTCGCGATATCGTCGCACTATGGTGCAAGTCATCCATAATGAACTACACGCAGTACTTCTTTCAAAAGCAGTATTCGCGTGGTTTTGTGGTTGGTGATCATCATGTGAAGATTGCAAAAGCTTTAGACGATGTTCTGATGGGCCGAATCACACGTTTGATCATCAACATTGCCCCTCGATACGGTAAGACGGAGTTGGCGGTTAAAAACTTCATATCGGCTGGCCTAGCTATCAATCCAGCATCAAAATTTATTCACCTAAGCTATTCAGATGACCTTGCCTTGGATAACTCGGAAGCAGTTAAGGATCTGGTGACTAGTGAAGCATATCAGCAGCTATTTCCGGATGTAGAACTCAAGCAAGGATCTGGCGCAAAAAATAAGTGGTATACGACACAGGGCGGTGGTGTTTATGCTCGCGCAGCTGGTGGACAGGTGACAGGTTTTGGTGCTGGTCAAGTTGATACAGAGCCTAATGATGCGCAGTTGCAAGATGACGAGCTAGAGTTGGATGAAATGCTTGCTCTGGGCGGTGAACTCTTTGGCGGTGCACTAATCATTGATGATCCGATCAAGCCGGATGATGCGGATAGCGAGATAAAGCGTGAGCGCGTGAACAATCGATTTGATAGTACGATAATCAACCGTGTAAACTCTAGGAACACTCCGATCATTATCATTATGCAGCGTTTGCATGAGAATGATCTATGCGGCCATGTACTTGCGAATTATCCTGGTGAATGGGAGGTACTTAGTTTGCCGTGCATAATTGTAGAGGATGGGCAGTCACTTCAGGAAGGCAAAGCACTTTGGGAGTTCAAGCATACGCTTAACGAGCTGCTTAAAATGAACGATATCAACCCGATCAACTTCGGACGCCAGTACATGCAGAATCCGCAACCCAAAGAAGGATTGATGTACCGGCCATTCAAAGAATACTTGAACATACCACCATCAGGTAAAATCTACCGAAAAGCTTATGTCGATACCGCCGACACTGGTAAGGATTATTTATGCAGCATTGCATACACTGAAACTGATCTTGGCTGCTATATACAAGACGTTCTTTATACGCAAGATCCGATGGAGATCACTGAGCCAGATACTGCGCGACAGTTAGCAACATACCGAGTGACCGATGCAAAGATCGAATCAAATAACGGTGGTCGCGGATTCGCTCGGAATGTGGAAGCACACCTCGTAACTCTCAAAGCATTTGATTGCAAAGTGAGTTGGTTCCATCAGGGAGATAATAAGCAGGCGAGGATCTTCACCAATTCTGCAAAGGTCAATATGCTCATCCATATGCCAGCGGGATGGGAGAAGATGTGGCCGCAGTTTCGTAAGCACATTACCACCTACACCAAGAAAGGGAATAATCCGCATGATGATGCTCAGGATTGTTTGACAGGGATCGCAGAGAACTTTGGCATCAACAATGAAAGCAACATCGACGATTCGATCATAGGCATGTTTGGTTAGCTAGACACGCCATAGCAAGCAGGAAATTATGAAAGAGACTAAGCAAGCACAGGCAGTGGTTCAACCCAAACTCATTGAAGAAATGGGGAAAAGAGCTGCGCCAACATATGAGGTAAAGCCGGAGATCAATCCCGATGATCATGCTATTCACGATGAGCAGAAGAGGAAGAAGAAGGCGATCGTCAAGAAGGTGATGGGGGCGGATGGCAAGCCGGTGATGATGGCCGATGGTCAGACGCCTACAACGCAAACTACTTACATCGATCCTGCAAGGCTTTCATTATCCCTTCAGGACATCATTGTCACCAGGCGTGTGGCATTCATGAACTTAGGTAAGGTGAAGCTATTTGCAGAACCGGCCGACACAGGTGAGGAACGGGCGTTTGCTTTACTTCAGCGTTTGCGCGAAAACAATAAGGTCGCTTTCAAAGAATCTGAAATTGCAAACCTTATGAACCGTGAGTTGCAAGCTGCTAAGTTGTGGTACTCTACCGATACAAACGATGCTACCCATTGGGGCGAATATAGTGCGGTTAAGAAGAATTTTAAAATGCAGATCCTTGCGCCAAGCAAGGGCGATACGTTGCTTCCGGTGTTTGACAACCATGGTGACATGGTGTATTTCGGTAGGGGTTATGAGATCGATGCGCAGCAGGAAGATGGCGGCGGTGCTAGTGGTGGCGGAGCCGATAAGAAGATCAAATGCTTGGACGTGTACACCATAGATAAGCTTTACCGCTTCCAGCAAGGTGCTGCGGCTGTTGGTGGATCCGGAGCAGGGGAGGGATGGACATTAATTGATACGGTCGATCTTCCATATGGAAAGATTCCTGTGATCTACTACAGTAAGGATCGTCCGATCTGGGCAAATGTTCAACCACTTATCGAACGCCTGGAAACGGTGATTAGCAACTTTGCAGACACCAATGATTATCACGCATCACCAACGCTTGTATTCAAAGGTGCAAGCGGTGCGCAAGCTCAGGAGAAAGGCGAGAGTGGCAAGGCTGTTTTGCTTACTGGTGAGCATGCAGATGCGAAATACGTTACCTGGGATCAGTCAGTCGATGCGGTTAAGCTGGAAATCGATACTTTGGTGAACTTCATCTACTCGCTAACCCAAACACCTAACATCAGCTTTGAAGAAATGAAAGCCTTGGGTAATCTATCTGGAGTCGCTTTTGATCGCGTGTTTATCGATGCGCATTTGGCTAGTCGACGTGAGATTGAAGGCGGCTACGGTGAGTTGATCCAGCGAGGTATCAACCTGGAGAAAGCATTGCTTGCAAGTATGGATACATCGGTGTCTGGCGCAATGCAAACCCTTAGCGTTACCTTCGAAGCACCACACTTCCAATTGGAGGATTTGGATGCTGATGTTGGCTTGGCGATTAAAGCGAAAGATGGTGGGTTGATCAGCGTGGAGACGGCAATGGGTATCAGTGGCCTAGTGACAAACGTGCAGGATGAAATGGAGCGGATGAAAGGGGAGCAACCTGCCGATAGTGCAGATGATAAAAATATTTAAAATAATTATGACATGTCGTGACGTGTTTTTATGTTTGGATGTGCGAGTGATCGCAGTGACATGCAGCAACAGGTTTCGTTACGGAAAAGGCGTTGAACCTTGTCGGGTTCAGAGTTCGGTGGTTAATAGTGATATATGGTTATACTGTTGTTGGAAAGTTAAATAGTCCGCATATCATGAGAAGGGTGTGACGTGTAGATTAGCATAATCCTATTATCCACAAAGACTGGCAGATCGGAAAGACGGTTATCTGGGGCGTTTCTGCATCGGGCAGGTGGTGTCGGTTCGAAACCGTTGCGCTCCACGCGGTTAAACTAAAAAAGTCTGGTTGGCTTTTTATGTGTCCCTTGTTTTAGCGGTTCGATTCCGCTAGTTCATAATTTAGGTTAATTGGTTAGTTTAGCCGTGCGATTCTCCCCGTTTCTCACGGCTTATTTTAATTGTTTAAATCAATTGTAAACTTAATTTTCTTATATATTCCAAGATGCTCTGAATGCACTTAAGGTTATTTACAAATATTCAATTTAGACATTAAATCGTAATATCTGTTTGAAGGGAGGATCTACTCGGAAATTTTATCCAAAGATAACAGTGCTTACGCCCTCGATGGATGATACAATGCTTCCTACATCGTTAGGATGGGAATTGGAGGGGGTGTTGACTGTTATAGCAAATCGATCAAAATGATTCGGGAATTCTTGATATGAAAGTACACTGATACCTAGTTTGCGAAGGCTATCTTCAATTAAAACTATTATTTTTTTGTTATCGTAACCTTCTTTGACATACACAGTCATATAATCATAAGAATAGTTTGTTTTTTCATTTTCTAAACGTTCAAAATTTTCTGTAAACCAACGCCTCGTATCTATAGGTAAACGATCAATAGCTAAAAGTTCGCCAATTATATCTGAATAGATATTATTACCATTCTTTTTTCCTTTAGACTGAAGATTAACAATGAAATTCTCTAGCTGGTCAAGAAGCTCCAGATGACTATTTGTTATGAGATTTAATTTGCTTTGATCCAACTCCTTTTGAAATGTTAAAGTGTCAATTTTATTTTTGGCACTCTTGATGTCTAAAGCGTAATTACTTATCGTTTTATTTCTGTCATCCAACTGGTTGTTAAGAAGCTCTAGTTGCTGATTTAGGTCTTGCACTTCTCTGTAATTAGCTTTGGTATTCTCTATCTCACTTTGTTTTCTCGCATAGGCTTTCTGGTTTTCATACTCTGCTAGGACTAGTTCTCCTTCTCTAGTGATACCATCCTTTTTAGGCTTTGCATTTATATTGTCAAAGAAACTTTGCACCCGAGGAATACCAATTGTATATACTATTGCTGAAATCAAAGGGGCTACCACGAACATGATTACAGAGTACCAGTGACCTTGTGTATCGCTATAATAATTCGAACTTATATAGTTGATTCTATCTTCTATGGTACTGATAGATAGTATAAATATGGATAGAGGTTTCCAATTTATCAGAGTGAACGAAACCATAAAAGACGCTACAATTGGATTATTGACTCTGTCCTTGATAGGAATAATAACATTACCTTTCGTGATATCGGATATTTTGGAGGATTTCATGTTTTAAGTTCTTAGTTTTTTGAGAATATGAGGTTGTAACAATTTTTTTGAGTTGACTATGATAATAAAGAACTAATTATCCAAAATGCATTCCACCTCAATACACATAAATATTTTGAATTTATTTTAAAGCCTTAAGGGTAATCATCTTTGAAATAGAAAATACCCAAAAAGAAGCACTACTGCAATTGTCGAATATATACTTAGTAATGAATACCAATTGGTATTTATTTGCATCCTTCCATATCTGTCTATCTCGGTTCTTGGAACGGTTGTTATTCTCGATTGAAGCCTGGAGCGCTTGAGCATTCTGTAATCAATATTTAAGAGCATTATAGAGTTAGCAACAGGGATGATAAGGATCCAATTAGGTATATCATTTCGAATTGCTATCAAAGCGAAATAGGCGGCTATAAGGATGTTGTTCATACTAAATACTTTGTCGTGCATACGGTCAAAATATTTTTGAGTATCCGCTACACCTGTGTCTTCCAGTTTTTCAAAAAACAGCTCAGACTTTTCCATCTCTTTGTCTGTCGGAAGCCCTAATTCTTTCCATTCGTCGTCAGTCATAATTGATATAGGTTAGTACACCCAAATATACTATTCAATTTTACTATCCTCCATACGGGAAACCCTATTTTTTATTTGTAGGGAATGGTGTAGATTAGATTCATGAACAAACTAATCATTATCGGAAATGGATTTGACCTAGCACATGGATTGAAGACAAGCTATGGACAGTTTCTGAAGTCTTATTTAATAAATGTTTTTGATGACGCATTAGAAAATCATATTAATAGCGATCAGCTTATTTTTCAAGTAGTTTTCGAAAGATACGATGCTTATTCTGGTGGCGGCTACAAAGTCATCGCTAACTCTGAGGATTTGTACGACCTATTTACTGACGATTACACAAAGTTCTCGCGAGGAATTCCAATTGGGTATCGTAGTGAGAACAGCAATAGAATAAGATCAATTTCTAATGTTAAGATTTCTACTAATAGTAATTTGGTACGGAAGCTTCTAAGCACGGGGAACTCATTATTATGGGTTGATATTGAAAGGATATTTTACGATGAACTAAAGAATATTTTAGTCAATAATAGTCTTTCTCAAAACAAGGTTGTTGAAAGTTTAAACGTATTAAACCAAGAACTTGAAAACTTAAAAAGCGCTCTATTAGTGCATTTGAACAGCGAAATTAAAGGGGCTGAAATTAACGATATTTTCGAAGATTTGGCTATGGAACCTATTGAGTCGTATAAAATTTTAGAGAGAGATTTTGTTAACGGCAGTTATTTTGATAAGGAGAATCTCGATTTTAAAAAAGTCACTTTTTTAGATTTCAATTACACGCATTTAATCAGGAAAATAAATTTAAACAAGATTAAGCACGATTTCATACATATACATGGTGTGCTAAAAAGTGATAAGCTACCTGTCATTTTTGGATATGGTGATGAGATAGATGATATTTATCATGACATCGAAAAGACCAACATAAATGAATACATGACACATATTAAGTCATTTGGTTATTTTAAAGCTGAAAGCTATTCGGAGCTAAAACGCACAATAGAGTCTGAACCTTTTGTGGTATATATTTGGGGGCATTCTTGTGGACTGTCCGACAGAACTTTGTTGAACATGATTTTTGAGAATGACAATTGTGTTGGGATAAAGATTTTTTACTATAATAAACCTGATGGTACTGACAATTATGATGAAATCACCCAAAACATAAGCCGACATTTTAAAAATAAAACGAAAATGCGTAATAGGGTTTTTAATAAGCGATTTTGCAGTAGTTTTCCACAAATGAACCAATGATTACCCGTACTTCTCCCAACCATCCCCGCCAAATACCTGAAATTGGTATACAAGTAAACCAATCCTATCCACACGTGTTCTCCTATCAGACATATTCATCAACTTAAAAGCATACTATTATGGCATTTAACACAGGGAATGAAGGAGAAGCAACAAAGAAAATTGAGAACGTCACATCAAAAGTTCCATCAGTAGTGTTTTTAGGTGCAGCTGTGGCATCTATGGCTATATCTGCAACATTGAAATGCTTGTGCAAAGACAAAAATGCATTATTTGTAGGTCAATGGGCGGCACCATTTCTACTGCTGGGAATCTACAACAAGATCGTTAAAACAGAGGGGCACGATTAGTGATGAGTGATTGTTTTATGTGAAAGCCTTCCTTAGGGGAGGCTTTTTTGTTTAAGATGGTCTGCTATGTCAATCAGATTGTCAACTACTGGTTTGAGCACCAGCTTTACATATTGAATATCATTGATAACCCCATCTTGATGTATCACTTCAATCTGTACGATCGCAGTTTTCGATGTCATGGGTAACGCATACTCGGATGTTCCCGGCAAAGTTACGTAGGATCCCGCAGCTGAATTCTTCACCAACAGTTTTCTATCTTCAGAATCATACAGAAAAAGATAATACGGCAACCCGCTGGATTCGCTACTTACAGCTGTAGGATCATTCCAAGACTCCAATTTTCTTAAAATTGCCATCTGTAGTTTGTTTTGGGTGATTATTTCCTTCTTAATGCCTGCTGTGTTAGCACATAGTACGAAAAAGCATATTAAGATAATTAGTGATAAGGCGAAGGCTAGTAATTCGATCATAACGTGTTGTTTTTTAACACAAACGTATATATCCAGCGGGTATCTTTTTTACGGAAAACCGTATTATAAATCGCTGTTTATTGCATAATACCGCTTTTAGACAAAGATGATAGCTTACGGCTTGGTAAGGTATTTACCGCTAATCAAGGAATAGGGTAAATGCAATTAACGTTGATGTAGAGCCCTGTTATCTGAAGGGCTCTCCTTGGCCGAGGCTTATTGATTACACCTCTGATATTTCTGAATTGGTTTTTGATTTTTTGATCAAATCGATTAACATATCAAGTCTGATCATAGCTTCGATAGATTTTCCGCTGATAAGTTCAATGTGTGTGCCATTCACATTCCCTTTCTCTTCGCTTCGTTCTCTGTACGAAACTATTGAATCTGTGTAGATAATATTAGTAGCACCATGAATGTCTTTTACTCTGATAGCACTTTTTGTCTTAGGCATTCTATATTTTGTTTAGTATACAATAATACCAAAACTCGTATTTGCAATTATTGTTTAAGTCAGTTTTAAAATATTTAAACAGTTGACACAACCCACACAGTCAACCCCTAACACTTTAACCCACCACAACCCCTCCATACTTTTGTACTAGGCGTACACGTATGAGCAGCGCAGCTCTATGCGGTTATAACTAAACATTTAGAAATGGACTTCAAAAAACTAATTAGAGCATTACTTCAAAGCAAGTTTGGAGGCGCTCAACTCTCAGATGCTCGTGTAAATGCGATCATTGAAAAGGTAAAAGACAAGGTCACAACGGAAGAGGAACTGGAAGCTAAAATGGATGCTTTCAATGAAGCTTATGCGTTTACAGAGATCGCTAAAGATGACGACCGTTACCGCACTAAACAAGCTGAATTGGATAAGTTGAAAAAGCCGGCCGACGATCCAGCACCAGTAGATCCAGCCAAGACCACCACAACTGAAGAGATGCCCTCATGGGCGAAGGCTTTGGTAGATGGTAATAAGGCATTACAAGACACAGTGCAGGCTTTGAAAGGTGAAAAGGTCGTAGGTGATCGTCGTTCAGCGATTCTTGGAAAGCTGAATGGTGCTGACGAAGCGTATTCTGGCAAAGTGCTTCGTGATTTCTCACGTATGTCATTCGCTGATGATGCTGCGTTTCAGGAATACCTGGGCGAAGTGGAAACAGACTACACCACTCATACCCAGACCGTAGCTGAGAGTAAATTAGGGAATGATGCTCCGTTTCGTGGTGTCGGTCAAGACGGCAAAATAACTGAAGCAACTAAGGAAGAGTTGGATTCGGTAATGGGAGAAATAGGATTATAAATTAATCAAATGGGAACAACTATAAATTTAGACAACGACGGTACCATCGTCGATGCTTCCAAGGATACGGTGATTGTCACTAAAAACCTGGAATCTGTTCGTGGTGGTCGTGCTCTTGATGTCACGGGCTTCGCTCCGAAGGTCGTCAACGCAGGTCACGTGATCATCACAGATACGGCTACGAAGAAAATCTTTAAGCCTATGCCTGTGAATGCGGCAGGTGATGCATATGAGACTTTGCCTGATGGCTACGAGTATGCACATGTGCAAATTAATACTGTACTGACATCGAAGGCTGCTGCAGGTTTGTTAATCCGCGGTACAGTAAACCACAAAGCGTGTGTAATTGAACCAACAGCGGAAGCGATGGAAGCATTAGGACCATTAATCATTTTCAAAGAGGACTAAGAACTTATGGAAAAATCATTATTTATTCAGTGGGTACAAAAGTTCTTTCCGGGAATTATTGTGCGTACGGTCGAAACATTAAACGATACCAAGCGGCCATTGGCTTACTTGCATACGACGATGTTGCGTCCGCTATTCTCTGTTACAGGGAAGTGGGAAAGCCTATCAGCATCCTTTAGCTTAGTTGCTGCAGATGTGGTGGCCATGGATTCGGAATTACCGCTTAAGTCGCGCGATCAAATTTCGCAAGCGAGCGGCGATATTCCTAAAATGGGTATTGAGCTTGCCTTGAATGAGACTGAGCTTACGCAGCTTGACACATTGATTGCAAATGGAGCGACGAACGGACAGGTGATTGCGAAGCTATTTGCTGATACTCCGCGTGCTATCGGTGCAATTTACGAGCGTAACGAAGCCATCTTCTTGCAAGGGTTTTCTACCGGTATCACCGTAGTTGATGATCCTGAAAATGTTGGTGTAGGTGTACGTTGTAACTACAAGTACAAGGTTGATCATAAATTTGGTGTAGAAGCGGTTTATACCGACAAAGCGAATGCGAAGCCGTTTGACGATTTTCAGAAAATTGTGGACAAAGCAACTGAAGATGGTAATACCATCATATCGGTTTACACGGATACGCCGACAATCAATGCTATTGCTGCTACTGACCAAGCGAAAGAGTATTATTCCTTTAACCAGAATAGTACTGGCAACAAAGAGATTCCAAACCTCGATTTTGATCAGTTAAATTCTCTAGTCAGCAAACGTTACGGCTTTACATTCATCAAAGTAGACCGTACGGTGAAGGTTGAAAGGAATGCAAAACGTACTACCATTAAACCGTTCGCGGCAGGTGCTATGGTGTTTGTTTCTACAAATACTGTAGGCGAGTTGGTTTACGCGCGATTGGCAGAGGAAAACCATAAGCAAGCTGGTGTGGAATATAGCAAAGCCAACGAGTACATCTTGGTGAGCAAATTTCGCCAGACCACGCCATCGTTGAAAGAGGTGACACGCGCTCAGGCACGTGTGGTGCCGGTGGTTACGGCCATCGATGAAATCTATTTGTTGGACACTAAAACTATTCAAGCATAATGGCAGAGGATAATACAAAAGCAGGAGCGGAGGCAAACGCTCCTGCATCTAATGCGCAAGGCGCAAATGAGGCAGCAGCAACCACAAACGCAAGCAAGTCAAAAGGCAAAGCAGCCAAATACACCGTGCTCACTCCGTTTGCTGATAAAGACAATTTCGGCAAAATGTATAAGGAAGGCGATGATGTTTCTCATTTCGATGAGGACCGTTTGGCTAGCTGTGTTAAACGTGGATTGGTAAAAAAGGGTTAAGATATGGCAAGCGTTAAGGAAGTCTTGAAGGCATCAATGGGATATAAGTTTCCAGATGCTACGGTCACATTAATTTTGGAAGAGCACGGTTTGGCGCCAGACGCACCACGTGAATCAAGTAACAACAATCAGACTAAATCTATGGATCTGTCTCGCGCTGCACTTCTTGACTTTCTTATCACGCTACCTAAATCTGTTCGTGAACTGGATTACCAAATTACCCAACAAGATGCAGATGCCTTGACCGATATGCGTCGCCGGATTCTTGCTAAGTGGGGAATATTCGACACGCCGGTGGACTCTGGCTTTGTAGACCTGTCAAACACGCATTAACCATGTTTCCAGATCAATATCCAGATAAGTTAGTCAGGCAAGGTGAAACGATCGAGCAAGCGTTGCCTTGTAGATTCTATCCTAACTCACGTAGTCGTGGGATGAAGAAGGTCAAAGACGGGAACGAGGTTGATGTGATGTACACAATTTCTATGCCGGAGGAAACTCCAAATCTTTCCATTGGTGAACTGGTCACTGGGTACGATGAAAGAGGCAATGTGATTGTGTGGAATGATACGGTAGCACTATTTCATCATGGGCAGTTTCATTGTGTAGCGTATGTGTAACTGCGGCGGTAATGTTTAGATTGGAATTAGACATGACTCCTGCAGAATTGGACGCGATGTATCGCGAGCAGTTAGAGGAGATGGACCGCCATACCCTAGATGCATTCAAGCGAGTGTTAGCCCGAGCATTACAAATCCAGCGTGCGAAGATGCGGCCGGATGGCGGATATGATGATCAAACAGGCCAATTGAGATCTTCTACAGGGGGTCTTATTTATCGTGATGGGTTAATACTTCATGAGGATTTTCAGTTGTCACCATACGGTACCGATAAAACACCAGGCATTGATGCCGGTCGTGAATTGGCATTACGTGAGGTAAAGCTATCACGCAGTAGTGGTGATTCGGCAGGATGGGGTATTACTTTAGTCTCAGGAATGGAATATGCAAGTTGGGTACAAAATGCGCACGGCAAATCAGTTGTCGAAGATGCTTTTTTAGAAGTTGCAAAGAGTTTGGACCAGGCGTTTAGAGAAATTGATGTATAGGCTATGAAGCGTGAATTGAAAAGTTCAGTTGATGGAATGGAAGATGTAAAGCTTGTGCTTTTTAGCGCTGGCATTGCAGATATGCTTTCTGGTGAAATCAGGCTTCTACAGCGGAAGTTGAACAGCGCTAAAGAAGATTGTGTAATCAACACGCTCATTTGGGATGCCGATCAAGTTCAAGGTGGCATATTGAATGTCAACTTCCATGTGCCCAATCTTACTGGCCAGCGCGGAGACAACCCGACAGCGGTAGATAACACACAGCCTAACATACCACGATTGCACGAATTGGGTAAGGTAGCAGCTACAGCTTTAGATGGGTTCGAAGGTTTTGACTTTTCACTGAAGCTTCGTGATCCTGGGCAAGTCGATAATCACGGCAATCAGTGGATATACAATATTCAGGTGGAGTATACTTTTCTACGGACGGAATTACAAGCCTAGCAGCATATTTATAGGGTGGCGACCATTCGCCGGTTAATTAACAGAATTACACGAGGAGGCAACCTCGTTGGTCTCTAACAAAGAATAATATGTTTCCAGTAAAAGGAGTAGAATCTATTGAATTTGCACCAGTTGGTGCAAATGGAACTTTACCGGCCGCTGGTTGGGTAAAGTTTACCGACATCGAGGATGGATCGGTATCATTCAATGTCCCAGAAGCGACACTTACCAAAGTTCGCGTTGAGGACAAAGATGGTGTTTGGGCAATTGTCGGCGAAGAAGGTGATGGCGCGAGTGTTACGGGTAAGTCATTGAACCTTGATCCAAAGATTGCGGATTTACTTTTTAAAGGTATTGCAAATTCCACGGCCACCAATAAGTTTGAAGCGCCAATCAACAGCGCAAATGTTGTCAATCTTGCTGTTCGTGTCACCTCCCGTCCACGATTAGGCCATAAGATGGTGTTCGTAATTTTGAATGGGGCTGTTGTGGCTCGTATTGAAAATCCATTGACAAAGACTGGTGCAGAATTCCTTTCATTAGGATTCACGGCAGAAGCAACAGCAGTGAGCGACGCTGACGGCGATGCGGTAGCGCCTTGGTACTACGAGAAAGTAGCGGTTGCTTAATGGCTAAGTAGCCGATGTAAAGAGAAATCCCTCCTTGCCGCAATAGCGATAACAGGTAGGGATTTTTTTATTATCCTGAAAATGAAACACTTTACAAAATGACACAAAGAGAAATTGCAAATACATTTACGGATCAGCCTACTTCAATTGGTGAGCTACGATTCCAAAAATGGGGAATTATCGGCGACCTTTTAGGGTTGTATCGCAAGGAAGAGCTTTCAATATCCGGCCTGCCATTGGGAAAGGTTCAATTGATTGCTGCGGAGTTCAACGATATGATGGGTGGAGAGCAAGTTGAAGGGATGATCCAATCGGATCAAATTAATCTACTGCTTAAAACTAACTTGCCTAGCTTAATCAAAGTAATTGGTATTGCTGCGAGTAAAGGGAGTGAGATGCCTAGCAAGAATTTGCTATACGCCTTAAACGAACAATGGACGATGCCGCAACTTGCGGAAGCGATATCAGAAGTCTACCGGAGGTTAGACCTTACAACTTTTTTCGGCATTATGGCTTTGACCAAAAGCCTGAATCTAAACGATACCCAGGATCGGGAAGCCCATGGGCAACAGTTATCAACACAGCCATAGCTACCAAAGGTTGGTCTGAACACCAACTAATTTGGGAGACATCCTATCAAAATCTTTTGCTTTACACATTGTGCATGCCGTCTTCTTCCGATGATGAGAGTAAGGAAGGTGGTCGTGCTGGCGGAGACGGAAAAGTAATAGACATGTTTGCTATGTTTGAGAGCAGGGACAAATAGCTTTTCATCTTTGTTTAGTGGTTGACTCCCTGCCTGTTGTCAACCCCCTTCGCTTGCCCCGCGGCCCGGTTATCGGGAACTTTGAAATGCCCACCAAAAGCGGGTGAAGGATGGCAGATTTACGTTATAGGGTAGTTGTTGATGATGCTGAAGCTCGCAGAAGATTACGCGAGCTTTTGTCGAATACGGGTGTTTCGTCTCAAGCAGGATCTGGCGGCGGAGCAGATGATACAAAGAAAGCTGCTGCAGGAATAGAGGATGTCCGTCGCGCGCAAGTTAGTTTGAAGGAAGCTCAAGAGGCAGCCGTAAATTCACTGCGTGTTCTTCGCGAGGAAAGATCCAAAGAAATTGGCGAGCTGAATACTCTAAAGCAATTGGAGCAGGAGGCTAAGGCAATCCTTGCCGAAAAAAAATCTACCACCGAGCAGTTGACCCAAGCGCAGAAACAAGCTAACATCGAACTTCAAAAAACCCGGAAAGATTCGCTTGAGTACAACCTAGCATTAAAAAAGCAGGCAGAGGAACGTCGCAAAGCCACTGAAGAAGAGCGCAAGGCCGAGAAGGTTCTTCGCGATGCGCAGAAAGTATTGAAAGATGCTGAGCGTCAACAAGCGCAACATGAAAAGGCATCCGCTCGGCGTAAAAAACAACTTGCTCAGGAAAGTAGCGAATATTACCAACTTAACAAGGCGTTGGGCAATGTTCGTAAAGAAACTAAAGATCTTCTGGCCGAGATGTTCAAATTGGAACGCCAGGGCAGGGGTAATACTGTGGCGTATGAACAGCTCCGTCGAAAAGCCGAAGAGCTAACCAAACAAACCCAATACCTCGATCGTGGAATTAAGAAGATTGATGCTACTCTAGGTTTACATCAGCGTAATGTCGGTAATTATGGCGATGCTCTTAGCCAAATTTCACCAATATTTTCATCTGTCAATGGAGCACTACAATTGTTAGGAACTTCAATACATGAATTAGCGGAAGGGGGAGGAAGTTCTATAACCGAATTAGGTCAAATAATCCTTGAGTTCGGATCGAAGATAGGCAGATTTCTTTTAACGCCTATTGGGTTAGTGATTACAGTGTTAGGTGGTTTGTTTATGCTTTTTAAAGCTAATAAACAAACCGTTATTGATTTTAACAGTGGTTTACTTGACGTAAGCAAGACTACCGGCCTAGCTGGTGCGGAGTTGCAATCCCTTTCCGATGATATCATCAAGCTTTCTAGATCGCTAAAAACGGTAAGCACGGATAAGCTTTTAGAATATGCTACTGTTGCTGGTCAATTAGGTGTTAAGGGATCCGCGAACATTCTCGCATTTACTGAGGCATTGGCCAAGCTTGAAACTGCTTCCGATATCAGCGGTGAAGAAGGCGGTGCGCAGATCGCTCGTTTGCTTACCCTCGTGGATGGTGGAGTACAAAATGTAAAAGCCTTCGGGGATGAAATAGTAAACCTGGGTAATAATTTTCCAGCCACAGAAGCCGAGATATTAGCCAATGCAACGCGGATTGCACAATCCACAGGTGTTTATAAGATCGGTCGCCAAGAAGTGCTGGCCTACGCTACTGCGACTAAATCTGTTGGTGTGGAAGCTGAGCTTGTCGGATCCACTATTGGCCGTACTCTCGGAATCTTGGAAAAAGTGATTCGTACTGGGAAAGGAGTCTCCACCGTATTAAAATTGGTTGGGGGAACTCAGGCTGAATTGGGTGCCAGATTCCGCGCTGATGCAGCAGGCGTATTAACTGATTTCATTGGCGGACTTAGTAAAGTAGAAGGTGGTGCAGCAGGGGTCAATCAAGCTTTATCAGCGGTTGGTATTAGCGCAATTAGAGATAGAACGGTACTTGGAGCGTTAGCCACTAATGGTTACGATGCCCTCTTAAACTCCATGGACAAAGTGCGCAACGCAGCTGGAGCGATGGACGAAGAGTTTACTACTGCGGCTGGTAAGTTGGTAAATCAAGGCGAACGGATCGGTATTGCCTGGGATAATCTTGTTCTTAGTATTGAAAATGGGCAGGGTGTTATCGGAAAATCCAGTGTAGCAGTGATAGGCTTTTTTGCTGATATCATAGAAGCGATTACACCAGCAGGTTCGGCAACTCAAGCTCTTACAGAGGAATACATCAAGCAACGTAATGAAGTGGCTGCTACAGAAGGTAAAATAAAGCCACTTTTAGAGCGATACGATGAGTTAAAGCATAGCGGTCACTTAAACACTAAGCAACAGCGAGAATTGAAAGATATTATTCAGCAAATCGCCGCTGTAATGCCGTCGGCCGTATCTGGATGGAACAGTTTGGGAGAAGCCTTGGATATTAATCGATCGAAGGTTCTAGGGCTTACAGAAGCGCATCGTGAGTTACTAAAGGAAATGAACCTGTCAACCACTCGTGAACTGAATCAGCAGTTCGAGCAGCAGGCTAAAATGGCCGATAGAGCATTTAAAATCCTAAACAATAACAAATTCGACGAACTTGGATTAGAAAGGCACCGAGAAAGATTTGCCACTGTTAAAAAGGAACTCCTGACAACTGCTGAAGAACTTCGAAGCATTGGAAACACACTTACTAGCGAGCAGCGTGATGTCCTAGATAGGTACGGATTCTTTAATGCTGGAATAATGGACGTCGAACTACCAGCACGTTTTAAGAAGGTAGATAATACAGTCGTTGGTGATGTAGATGAAGCGGCTCGTAAGAAAGCCGAAGATGCCGCTAAACGGGCCGAAGAGCAGCGCAGACAAGCATTCGAACGCCATCGTGCTTTACAACTCTCTATTGATGCGATGAATGAGCAGGCTTCGCGAAATGCCATGAGCCGTGATGAACAGGAGGTAGCTTCTATTCGTGATAAGTATGCTAAGATTAAAGAAGAGGTCCGCAAGTTCTATAACGATCCAAAGAATAAAGATTTCAAAGTCGATATGGGCGCATTACAGCGCTCTGAGGATTTTGAGGTGTCGGAGGCGACAACTAGACAGGGATCCGTCGAGCTTGCTAAATCACTCGACAAGCAAAAGACACTAGTTGACGAATATAACGCATATGTGGAGGCTACCTCTGTAGAAGCAGCGGATAAGCGTTTTGCTAAAGAGCTGGAACTCATCAAAAGTTACCGCCAGCGAATTGTGCAGGAGCGAGCTAAGATTGGTGCGGCACAAATGACTGCTTCAGCCTTTGGGATGTTCGGTGCTCCGGCCGCATTGACACTGGCGCAGCAAGAAGCTGATAAGGCTTTAAAAGAGAGAGGAGAGGCTTTTGATAAAGAAGAGCGTCAGCGTGGTAATCAACGATTGATTGAAGCCGTTAAACTAGCCGAAACGATTGGCGAAGCTGAATTGCGGATCCGTAAAAAGTATACTGATGCGTATGCGGAGCTAGGAAAGGATGCTAGTGAGGAGCAAAAGGAAAATCTGAAACGTGCTTACCTCAAAGATCTTGAAGCACTAGTCGACAATACACCTCAATTTAAGGAGGCTTTGGAAAACATAGAAAAATCATCTGAAGCTATGCTAGGCAATGCCTTCCGTAAAGGCAAAGAGGTGATTCTGTCAATGATCGACGGACTTAAGGAAGCAACTGATGATCAGAAAATGCAGCTCAAAAAGATTTTCGGAGACTTCTTCGATGAAGGGGCAAAGAATGCTGATCTAGGTAAATGGGACGCTATTTCTGGGGCTGCACGGGATTTTCAGGTATTGGTTGAAGCTAGTTTGCAGTTTGCAACCAACACAGGTGAAGCATTACAGTCATTGACATCGATGATAACTGCATCTACTAATATTGCAAGAACACTTGGAGATTTGTTTAATAGTAAGCAGATGCTCAACATATCTTCGAAGATTGGACTTTTTGCTCCACTGCTAGGTGTTGGGAATGCAATCAGTAATTTCTTTAATGAACGCAGAGAATCTAACAACCAACGAGTACAAGAACAAGTTGAACTTGCTAATCAGAGACAACTTAAGAGCACTGAAGCGGTAACCAGAATGCTTGAGGCGCAATTGAACCTTATCAATGAGATATATGGTGATAAGCGACTAGAAGAATATAGCAAGAGCTTAGGAGATATTGCATCGAATTATTCTAACATCAATAAGCAGCTTGATGGGATGTACAAGATGACTGGCGACGCTTTCACCGATAATATTCTGGAGAGGTTGAACCGTGGCGAAACAGCTAAAGAGATTGAAAACTCATTTCGCAAATTTGATGCTGAATGGTACAAGGCGAGGGACATTCTAAACAAAAAAAGCTTAGATAGGCAAGATCGATTTTCGTCACTTCCATCGGATATTGAGGATGCTCGAAAGGAGTTGATCACATTGAAAGCAGCAGCAGCTCTTACCGGTGATGCTAAAACACAAGAGTTGATTAATCAATTAGAGTCTCAGATTGATCTATACGAAAGAACAGCTAACCGCCTCCGCGAAGAAAACACCGGAAACGCTTTTTCCTCAATCTTAAGTAACGTAAAATCTATCTTCTTAAACAGTGGTGAAGATGCTGCGGACGCATGGTCCAAAGGATTCGATAAGATCATGGAAGATTACATGATGCAGAAGTTTTCTCGCGATTGGTTGGAGGAGAAGTTGCAAGTTTTTTACGAGCAGTTTGATCAACTGGCTGACAGCGGAGGTGAATTGACCGATAAAGAACGTGATCAGCTAAAGCAAAGTTGGGATGATATACAGAAGGAAGGCGAAAAGCGTTTGCAGAATTTACGTGATACTTTGAAGCTTGAAGCAGGAGATTCTTCCTCATCCCTTAAATCAGAATCGATTGGCAGGCAGCTAACCGAAGCGACAGGCAATGAGATCGTCGGCATGTACCGCGCTGGTTATGATATCGCCAAGCAGCAGCTAAACATTTTGCATAGTCAGCAAGCAACGCAAGTTAATCTTCTGGCGATTGCTCAAAATAAGTTGATTGCTTTGAATGCAATTCAGATTAATACCTACAACACCGCAAGTGAGGCTCTAAATATCGCCAATAATACGGCTAGCATGCTGAGCGAACTCAAAGCCGTAAACAGAAATTTAGGAGGTAAGTATGCCAACTAACCTGAACTCCCTCCGAGCAACATCGCTTGGCCTCTACTTTCGAAAGGGATCATTGTATAGCGAATTGCTAAAGCTGCCCAAACCGAAAGAGCGTTTTTTTAACGAGTGGCCCGATCAACATGGCAAAGAATACGACACCACCAGCCCTACAGTTTACGAGTCTATGCAGTATAGCATAGTATGTTACCTGGTAGCGGATAACGTGCAAGATCTTCAGGAGAAACGCACAGCAATTCTTCAGCTAATATCAGCGCCAACTGGATTCAGCTTTTTCAGCGAAACGTTAAGTCGGGGATACGCGCTGCGGTATGTCGAAAGTCCTTCATTCAACACGCTTACACCAATCTGGAGCAATGGCAAACTCTATTGTGAGTTTACGCTAACTCTAGAAAACAACTTCGCTGCTACAGAGCAACTAAATGTATTGCAGGATATCAACAGCATCGTGCTTACTGAAAGAGGAGAGCAAATTTTAGTCATGACTTATGCAAGGCAATTTTAATGAATATTCAAGTATACAGACGCAACGTGCCAACAATAGAACTACCTTTAAATGCAGCTACCTACACGCGCAAGCTGATGGCTGAGCATGAACTGGTATTTTCTTTTGCTACGCCGGTGAACCTTGATTTGCGTGTTGGTGATACCCTTACATACAAAGGTGAGTTAATGACGCTCAATAGCGATCCAGAGCGAACACTAACTCATCTAAAAGAATACAATCTAACATTTCAAGGACAGCGGCATACACTAGAACGGTTCATCCTGAAAGATGAAGGCAAAGCTACCTTTGATTATTTCGGCGAACTGGATGTATTCATGTTGATGTTTTTGGAGTACGTCAATAGCTTGGACGAAGGTTGGTCAATTGGTGAATTAGATGCAACCGAGCCAATATCACTACGTTTTGATAAGGTAGATTGCTATTCAGCGCTTAATGATATCGCCCAAGCATTTGCCTACGAGTGGCAGATCAAAGGAAAGGCCATCAGTATCAAAAAGACAATCGGAACAGCGACGACATTATCTTTCAGCTACGGCATGGGTAATGGCCTATATAGCCTTACTAGAAATCTGTTGGAGAATAGCCGCATAATCACCAGAGCATACGCGTATGGTGGCACGCAGAACCTGCCTAAGGATTACCCTTACGAGCAGTTAACGATGCCGGGTTTTTTGGAAGATCCGGCATTAGTTGAGCGTTATGGCCATCGCGAAGGATATGTAGAAGATTTGGAGATCTATCCGAACCGTACATCGACCGCTACTAACGTAGGCCAAATCAATGAAGGAACATTTGAGTTAATTGATACCGCTTTAGATTTTGATCTAAACGGGCAAAGGATTACTGGCGAAGATGCTTACATCGTTTTCAAGACTGGGATTCTATCAGGCATGCAATTCAAAATCCTGTCGTATAGTCCTAGCCGCAAATCGATCAGGTACGAAGCCAACAAGGAGACCAACGGCACATTAATGCCGAGATCGGGTTTAGTTGCAGAGATAGGTAATCAGTACACACTGATTGGCATTCGTATGCCTGAAACATACGTCACCGCTGCGCTCGCTAAACTGGAGGAGAAACGTACAGAGTATTTCGCAGACAATAGCGTGCCGCGCGTGGCTTACGATCTAGATATCGATGTTTTGCATTTGAAACGTCTAGCAGTTGAACCAGGAGAAGGCGATATCATCAACATCAAAGATGCAAGTGAAGGAATTGATGAGGATGTCCGAGTAACCTCTATTTCCTATCCAGCGCATTTTCCAGATGTACTAGAGCAAGGTATGAACTTCACATGCGAAGTGGGAAATGATGTTACCTACACTCGTGTTCAAAAGATCGAAAAGGATATTAAAGACACGCGAAACGTTGTGACGCAAGTCAGTCGCGAGAGCTGGGAGAATGATCGTCGCAACGTATTGGCGTTAAACGAATTTAAGAGCATGGTTTTCGATCCCGATGGCAATTTGGAGAACCCATTGATCCAAGCTATAGCAGGGCTTTTCGGTACAGATAGCCAGTATTATGATTTGGTTGATGTTTCCATGTCGGTAAATGCAGGTGGTGATCCAAATGCCTTTACAATGACTGGTGGCCGTTTGGTACACAAGCGCTATTCAATCGATGGGACTAACTTCATCTGGCAGCTTTCCCCTTTTTCCGTGTCTGATCTCGTGCCAACTCAAGCTTACTATCTAGCAGCGAAATGTAGCCGGACTTCGCTAACGGGAGAATGGGTGCTCAGTGAAACGCAAATTCCTACAGATGCAGAAAGCAACTTTTGGTACTTCAATCTAGGCGTACTATCCAGCGTGCTTGATGGTTCGAGGAGCTTCCGGCCGACTAAGATGTTTACGATGATCAGCGGCGGCAATATTGAGACGGATACCATAACTGCCTATTTTATCAATGTAGTGCGTTTGTTTGCTCAGGTCATTACTGTCGGTTCAGATGGGTTTGTCAATGCTGGGATATCCGGATTATCCGATAACGCAAATCAATCTGTGCGATTCTGGGCTGGGGCAGATGCTCAAGGTAAAGATGCGGCACCATTTAGGGTGCTCAATAATGGTAGCATGTATTCCACTCGAGGCTTTATTGGAGGTTTCGACATCAATCAGGATTCACTTCGCGCAGGAAGAGATGATACCTGGGAAGTGAACGGACAGTCTGTATTCATGACTCCAAACTATTTTCTGCTCAGAGACAATGGAACTATCAGAGGTCAACGAAGAGAGTTCGCGTGGAACTTATACAAAGAAGTTAGTGGGAGCAGAAGATCTGCAGCTGCATCCATTTTTAATACGGTTGCAACGGCTGATGCACAGTTTCCATACACTAACATAGCGCTAGAGCTTGAAGCAAGAAATGGTAACCACAACTATGCACTTGTAATCGCGAATGGAACATCTAAAATGCGCGCTATATGCCACGACTTTCAAACTATATCCGGGCAAAATCAAACGATTGATGATGGGGTGTCGATAGTATTGATTTCCGAATCAACGCATGCAGGGCGAGTGAATCTGCCTACGTTTCCCAAGTTGGGATATCAGGTCACAATAAAAAATCTAAGTCCTAACGATTTCGAGTTACATTCTACAAATGGATCAATCATACAAAGCGATGGATCACCTGCAATGAGTAATTTTTTCAGAAGGCGAGCAATCAAGACATTTTTTAATAATGGACAGTACTGGATTGAAATGTACAGCCAGACAACTCAATAAACAATATATGGCAAATGAAGGAAAAATATGGCCGGCAAGCTATAAGAAAATACAATCGAATAAGGTTGATAATTTCATGGTATCTAATAAAGACACTAAGGAGATCGGTTACATTGATCGGAATGAGTTGGTTAATAGCATTGAAATAACTGGTGAACTTATAGATCCAATAGTACCAGGAACACAGACTAATCCAGCTGCTATACCGGCTGGGCCAACAGGGCAAAGGCGTAAATTCACTCCGCAGCCGGGTTTCTATCTAGTAGGTGGTCAGACGAGAGAAGTCACTTCTGATAAGAGGTGGGATTTTTTTTGGAACACCAACTCCTGGCAGTTGATTGATTTAGGGCCACTACCGAAAATACCCATAGATCAACCTAAAGGAGCTGCTAGTTATGAGAGTGTGAAGGATCTAGAAAATATTGTCGGTGATGTTAAGGGTTACGGGGATACCGCTCATAATGCAACTCAAACATTGCGGTTACATAGTGCAAAGTACATAGTGCAAAATATTGAGTCAAAAGTTTCGGGACAATTGGTTGATATATCGATACGTCATGGTGATGTTGCTTTGGGAACTCCGATCACTTTCGTCCAATTAAGGAAGTTGCAGAGCGGTCAATTTTCTGTTATAAAATCTGTAACAAAAAATACAACTGCTCGTAATGGGGTATCCAGGTACTCTTTTGATAGCTTCGAAATTTCTGCTGGAGACTATATCGGATTCGTAGGTGATGTTGCAGGATTGTGCACCTATAGCGCAGATGGCTTAGATGTCGGCTTCTTACTATTGAATGAGGATGGATCTGTCAATTCTGGATCTGCTCAATTTTCAGATAATAATTTGTCGTTATCCTACTCGGTATCCGTTGCAGAAGGATATATGTCTAAGGAAGTAAAAGAGATAGGAAAGGGGCAAATTACCATCAATGATAAGTTAGGTGATCTTAAACTTTCTGAAGATGTTATTAAAGAAATTGGTGACAGCAGAGTGGGTTCTGTCGAAGTTTTGCAATCCAGTGCAGGCAACAGGTTCTACGTTAATAATTACACAAGCTCCCGCAATGGGCTTATAAGCTCTATAAGGATCAGGCATGCGAGTGCAGCGGTGGGTACAGACTTTGTGATTTCACAATTGAGATTCGATAGCGAAGGGCAGCTATGGAGAGAGATTAATACGATATCCCTTAAGTCGACTGTTCGTCAAAACTGGGCGACTTACCCATTGCCCAATTGGAATTTCAGAGCTGGTGACGTTATCGCTATTGCGGCTGACATGCCGATCACTGGGATAGGCACTAGGAATACAGAAAACGGTGCCGGAATCATTGTTGTATCTCCTACCATGTCCACTGCTTCAACGCAAGCTACCGCTTCCGTATCGATGACATTCACTCTGAACTACAGAGTAGAAGAAAAAACAGTAGCTGAACGATTATCAACACTAGAGAGTGGTGGGGGCGAAAACAAATTCAAGCCACGGCCATCCAATGGTGTTGTGAATTTTCAAGTTCCAATTAACGTAGACTTTGCTGACGTTAGTTCAGAAACGTTGAATAAGCAAGATTCTAATAGAATCCTAAATGATTGGGGTTTGCTACTCCTTCCAGAAAATTATAGCCAATCAGGCAAGCCGTTGCAACTTATTATTGCATGTCACGGCACCGGTACGTACATCGACGGAATCAGCAATGCTATAACGGCATCTGCCTTTTGGTTAAGTCAGGGATATGCCATTATGGACATGAATGGTCTGCCCAACGGTGTGATTGGCGACGGTAGCACCAATAATCAAATTAGACATTACGGATCACCAATAGCGTTACAAAGCTACCTAAAGGGATATCATCATGTTGTAGATAATTATAACCTACAAAAAGAGGTTTTTCTATGGGGTATATCTATGGGCGGTTTAGCTTCCTTCATGCTTGCTCAGAGTGGGAGCATTCCTATTAAAGCGCAAGCTGGATTTTGTCCGTGCATAGATCTATATAAGCAAGCATATTCGATGCCTTGGAATGGTGCAAACCAAAGGATATACATCAGGCGGCTTTTTGGATTCACAGGAGCTTTACCAGCATTCACAAATCAAGTTCCACCAACGGCAGCGGAGCAGAATTATTTCAAAAGTAATCGCTCGAAGGTCATTGGATTTGAGAACATGTTGAAAAATGTCTCTAATGTAGACGACTTGGAAACACTTTATAGCGTTTTCTCGGGAGAGCAGGAACAGTCACAATATTTGAATTTAAGAAAGTATCACCCTATACCGCTGAAGATATGGCATAACATCGACGATACTGTCGTTGCCTTACGATACTCACAGTATTACGTCAGAATGATTAATAACAATGGAGGTTTAGCTCAACTAAGAACGTTTCCTTCTGGCGGTCACAATGCATGGCTTAACGGGGAGATGGTTAACGATATACCAACGATATCAGGTGGTGTGACAAGTATAGAAGCTAGTATGTACGAATGTATGCTATGGTTTAATAGGTTTCAATAAATATGAGAAAGATTAACAGAATAGTCCTGCATACTACTGCAGGTTGGGCGCATGAGACGCCAGAATCAATACAGCGGATGTGGCGTGTAAACCTGGGATGGAAAAACCCAGGTTACCATATCCTAATCCCGACCGATGGCAATCTCGTTCATTTAGCCGACATCATTAAAGTGACTAATGGAGTGGCTGGCTATAATTCGGATAGCGTGCATGTATCATACATCGGTGGATTGGTGGAAATCAAGAATGGCAAGTATATCTATGGAGACACGCGTACATCAGAACAGAAGGATGGATTTTGGTCGGCAATTGAGTATTTCTACAAAGAAATCAAGAAACACCAGGACATCGGCCACATCACCATAGTTGGCCATCGTGATCTTTCACCTGATTTGAATGGTAACGGCATTATTGAGCAGCGCGAATGGATTAAAGTATGTCCAACATTCAACGCAATGGAAGAGTATGGATGGATTGCCGGTCATAAGGCGTTGGAGCGAATGAGGCACAGGAAAACATATTGACATAAGAGTAATGAAACAAGAAGAGCAAGGCTGTAAGCAACAGGACCAGGGAAAGCAGAAGCCATCCTTCATGCAGGTTGTCAATCATCCGGTGACGTATGCACTAATCACCATCGTGTCTGTATTCTGGTATGTTCTTTACTACGTTACCGATCGTAGTGATACACACACTAAGCAAATGACAGAGATGCAAGATAAGCTGTACAAGCAGATGATCGAGGAAGTCCGCAAGCAAGTAACGCCTGCAGTAGACAAAGTGAAGGAGGCGGCCATCAAAGTAGATAGCGCAGCGGTAAAGGTGGATAGCGTTGCTCAACAACAGAAAGGAGCTAAAAAATGAAATGGTTAATTCTAATTGTACTCATCGTCACAGTTGGCGATGAGCCGCAAAGCCGGCCTGTACCGACGCAGAGCATTGCCCAGCCACTCGACGAGCTGGTGCCATTACTGGATTCGCTGTCTATCAAATTAACAGATGTATCAACTAAGATTGAAAAGTTATGAGTAGGATAATATTAATCGTGTCGGCTTGCCTAGTGTTATCGAGTTGTGGCATCTTCCGGAAATCCAAGAGATCGGAAAAGTCTTTGGAGAAAGTTGAGTCTACCAAGGATGTCCAGGTGAAAACTGATTTGACGGTAAAGGAGACCGGGCGCATCGAGGAGAATGCACGCACGGTGACTTCCAGTGATGGCCAGACAAAAGTATTTCCATCCAAAGGTGCGCCTGTCGTAATAGCGCCAGACGGGACCATAACCACCGAAGCGGATAGCGTAGTGCAGAATACTAAACGGCAAACGGATGCAGCTCGGAATATGGTTGGTGAAGTGGCGCGCGATCTCAATCAAAAAAAAGATAGTGTCGAGCAGGAAGGGAAGAAGCAGGAACAGCGGAAGGAAGAGAAAATGAGCGAGAGCAAACCTTCATTCTGGGCTATCTGGGGAATGTGGATAGGGATAGCGTGCGCGGTGGTTATTGTAATTGGATTTTCGATGTGGAGGTTTCGTAATTCTATCCCACGAAGTTAATAGTGTTTATTACAACTCTTTAATAGTGTAACCTCGTAAAAATCACACAAAAAATATTTTTCACATATTTTTTCCTATGTTTGCACAAAAATTTAAAAAAACTATCCAAATTCAAATGAAAAAACATTTATTAAAGTTATTAACACCACTATTTTTCGTCTTATTAGTTTCGTGCAATAAAGAATATTCAGAAAATGATGATATTGCAAGTAATGATAAAATAGAGATTAAGGGTTCTTTTTATTCTAGAGATTCCATACGGAGAGAAATGAGTAAGGCTCTGAATGTCAATGAAAATAAGCTTATTTTCAACGTTGAATCTAACGATTTCACTCATGTCGACTATAATTTTATTTATTCCCCTGAACAAATCCTAAACATTAAGTAATCCTAATAAATTATGTCGTCATTTAAAATAACATCAAGTATATTATTATTGCTGCTAACGATCAGCGGATCGTTCGCTCAATTAAGGAACATTTCAGGTTTAGAGTATGAACTTGGGAATACTACTATTTTTTATCAAGGTAAAGTTGCTTTGAAAAACGATAATCTTGCAGAGTACATGAAAGTAGGATTACATGCTATAAAATTTTCAGGAACTTCTAACATCAATTGCACAGCACAATTTTTTCTGGAAATGGATAATGGATCAAGATACCCTTTATCAAGTGAGATTAAAATAAGCGATGCTAATTTTAGTTGGGGAATAAGATCACAATTAATAGAAGTGGACTTGATGTTCTTGGGATCATCAAAAAAGGGGAAAATAATTTTAACACACACTGAAAGAAAACCAGATGGGAGCAATCATCCAATCGTAGTTAATGATAGGACTTATTTAACAACTACCGACGCACCTACGCCATCTTTAATAAACCAGCCTATAGCCTGGGCAAATATGAATCCAGGTAAATTTGTCCAAATCAATGGCAGGGAACTTTCGACATATACAGTTATTAGGCCTAGTGATAATCATTTTTTAAATTCCCACACGAATTCTCAGATTCGATCAAGCGGAGGTAAAATTTCCATGACTATGCAATTAGATGGAAACTTAGTAATTTCCGAAGTTGCAACAGGCAGAGTTGTATGGGCATCTAATTCTGACGATAAAAACAGGAGACCGGGGGATAGATTCGCTGCCATTTTCCAATTGGATGGAAATATAGTTGTTTATCGAAGTGATAGCACTGGTAGGTTTACGATTCCCATTTGGTCAAGCCAAACTACCGCCACGGGATCTGGTCGTTCTGAAAATGTGATATATGGTTTTCTTGCTTTACAAGATGATGGTAATTTTGTTCTATACTTTCCAAGATATAACACAATTGATCACTATAATGTAATACGTAGTACTAATTCATATGGTATTGTATCTCCACATTTTGGTCAGATGAAGTAGCGTTACAGATATCATCAGGTAATACAACAAAATATATCTTCAAAATAGTTGATATATTAAATTGGAGGTTGAGGGTCGCTTTTGTCGTTTCCTAAACCTCCAATTATTATTTTTGGCCAGCTTGATCTCCGAACCAAATTAAAATCTTCTGAATGTATGTTTCCTATATTAAGCCCGTATCTGGTTTTAGTTGAATCTAGTAAATTTAACATTTTGATTTTGCATTTGCGGAAACAATTGATCTATATTTGCTAATAATATTAGTTTTTACCTTTGATAGCGATCTACCAACTATCAAGCTCCAGCGCATAAAATTGCCCTACATCTACCAGGTCGTAAGTGTTTTACCTCTCCCGAAACAGATTTCAAAGCGATAGATAAGTAGAAGGCAAATAAGTTGTATTTTTGCAGATGTTTTTGAAAAGCCAGTATCTAATTGATAATGATGTATTAATCAACCGTTATTTACCAGAGGAGATTAGTATTATTAAGAAATCAATTTCTGAAGCTGCTGAATTCGTTGACGATGAGTTAGTGACTGTAGATTTAATTGCTTATCCCTCCGCAAATTTCATAGGAATACGTCCCTTTAGTGTGGACTTAAAAAATTTAGAAGAATTTTTATCTATGGTCCTTCGACAGGAAAACAAAATGAGTAAATAATAGTTAAATAGACATAGTAGTAACAGTAAATATGCAGTTTTTACTCTGCCCTTATCCAGCAATGGTTAGGGGCTTTTCTTTATATCGCATCTTAAATTAGTGGTACATTTGTATCAGTGTTGAGGATGTTTATAACTTCTACTTTTCGATGGCCGACCAGCTTTTTGCTGTATAGGGTCGAAATTTGATCTACCTTGCTACCGAAGTACAAAAGGGCCATGGAAAGGTGCGCCTGTAGTAATTGCTCCAGATGGAACTATCACTACTGAAGCAGATAGTGTGGTCCAAAATACCAAACGGATGAAGCTAGGAATATCGTAGAGGAGATATCTCGGTCTCTGGATCAGAAGAAGGACAGTGTAGCCAAAGAAGAGGATAAGGGTAAAAAGCGAGATGAGTAGAAGGAAAATGAAAACAAGCCCTCATTCTGGGGGATATGGGGCATGTGGGTAGGTGTAGGGTGGGCGGTTGTTATAGTATTGGCTTTCGTGTTTCGACGTTTTGGTTTTGGGAAGAGAATTAAAGCAATGTACGGTTGCCCTAATTTCTTTCCAATAGTCCTAAATGAATTAGTAAACCTAATGAAGGTGAGTGAGTGCGGGATACAACATATGGTGCAAAATTCTTAGTTGTAAAGTTGTCTAGCTTACGATAAGCATTCCACACTCCCTCAAGATTCATTGGCGAAGGTTTGCCTGTGTGCTCACGAATAATATGCATCATGCTTCCCTCGACAGTTACTACTTCGTAGCTTTTGCCAGTTTTACTTTTGAATGCTTTCACTTTCTTTGCTTCCTTTAAAAACTCTTCCAAAGAGATATCTGGTCTTTTTTTTACGTATGACATATTATTAGAAACTGGTTGCAATTTCTGTAATAACAAACAGCTATATAAGTTGTGTTAAAGTTTCTTCACTGCTTCCCTAAATTCCTTCAACCTTTGCCAGGCAGCACATCTTTTCAAATCGCCCTTATGTCTTTTGACCATATCAAACTGAACAATTAAAAATGCTTGCGCATCTATTACTACTGTGGCGGAGTTAATTCTAATGTTCGCCGGATATTCTTTATTCATTAGCTCATCATAGAGCTGATCAGGTTTATGTTCCATATTGTATGTTGATTAATAGTTTTGCTTTGTTGCTTCATTCCTAATCCGACCATCTTTGATCATCTCCATAAACAATTCCATGTGTCGCGGACGTATCCACCCACCTTCATTATGGATATGCCATGAGTATGCTCCAGATTCGAAATTGCGAGAGACAAAACCTATATAGTATCTGTTGATCATTACATTCCAGGTGCCAGAATTACCTTTGACCTCACTTACGGTTACAATTTGTCTTTCGCCTTTGTACATGAAGGTCTTTACGACATCGTCGTGAAATCTAAGTATAAGTGCATCCAAAATGCACTCGCGCAACTCATCAAATAGACTACCATATACAAATCTCCATTTACTTGATTCGCGTCGAAAAATAAATAATTGGTGTCCGTCTTTACCGTGTAAATGATATTCTGTGAACGACATGTGTTTCTGAATAATTTCCATTTTAGCGGAAATCTGTTTATTTCGGTAGGTAAATGTTAACGTTTCCACGACTCAATATTACTAAAAATATTAGTAAAATAGCCGTATTTTACATTCTTAAAAGTAATATTTTCGCAAATTTGAATTTATTATTACTAATAATGAGAGTAAAAATATATCTCAGAAAAGCCTGAATTCATACCATTATGGCGGCGTGAAAAGCCAAAGAGGATTGAAGTACCTAGCCATATCTTTGCTACCTATAAGAATGCACACGTAAATGGTTGTTGGATATATGATTCGACAGACCGTAAATTCTATACTCCATTAGAATTCATTGATAACTGGAAAAAGATCTATTCGGGTTTAGATCATGATAAGCCGAATCCCAATTTAAAGACAATGAATCCAATGGCCGCAGTTCGTCAGCGTGCGCAATGGGTCAAGCGAGCAAGCGAAGGGTTACAGGCTGTACTTAAGAAGCTTGAAAAGTATAATGCCTCGTTTGAGAGGAAGACTAAATAAAGTTCTTAAACTAGTAAATGTCTGACTACAAAAATTATTAACTGAATTTACACTTATGTTATTATTGTCCCTATAATAAGGATTTTTATAAGCATATAATTCTTATTCTAATTTTTTAACAAATCTTTTTAGGATTGTTTAGAGACTATTAAAGTCTAAACAATTCGATCGTTATTGTAGCTTCAAAAGTAAATGTTAAATTAAATTTAATTATACTGGTAAAATTAAGTAGCTTTGCCCAACTTAACTAACTAAAATGAAATTAAAATTCATCGGAGCGTTTTCCCTCCTAATTACCATTGTTGGATGTTCAGTATCTGAAATTGAGGGCTTGGGTAACGAGGGTCAAGACCAGAGCGAAATCCAAAAAAGAAAGGCAACAATCAGCAGAAGTGTTATGGCTGCTTCTGATAATGGACCTACGAATTTGATAGGTCACGGGTATGATGCTACTGGATACTATGCAAATAGGTTATCTGCTAAGTTAGCAGTCATCGATGTGCCGAGATATGTAGCTAATAACAGATCTAGATTTGTAGATAACGTCGGTGTAGATGATGATTTCAGATTTATCATAGCTAACAATGCCGAAAGCTATTCTGATTCATTGTCAATAAGTATAAATAGCGGGTTTGGAATTAAGAAGTTATTCAGAGCAGAGATTAATGCCTCATTTGGTGGTAGTTCAGCCTATCATGGAAGTAATTCTTTAGCGAGTGCCAATAAAAGGATTTATATGAGAACCTTAAGATTAGCTACTACAACTGATGAACTTAGAAATAATTTCTTAAGTGAAACATTTAAGCAAGATATTGTAAGGTATACCCCTAAGGATTTAGTTGAATTTTATGGTACTCACGTATTAACACATATACATTTGGGGGCTAAATTTAGTTTGGGATACAAAACTGCGACCAGAGCACAAAATAAAAATCAATCAGTAGCAGCAGGACTGGCACTTAATGGGTTAGCGAAAATTTGGAGCGTCAATGTTGATTATGCATATAATTCATCTGAAGCTAAGTATAACTCTGAACAACGTATTAATTACAGGTCGATTGGCGGCGACGGCAGTAAAGGATTAATTGGTGAAATCATATTGGATGGAAAAACCCCTCAGAGAATAAATATTAATGATTGGCAGTCTACGGTAAATGTTCAAAATGCGGTCTTGATTGAGTATGGTGATAATGGAATGATCCCACTATATGAGTTTATTTCAGACCCAACAAAAAAGGCTCAGGTAAGAGATTACTTGGAAAAATATATAAATGATAACTCAACCAAAATTACTCTGAATAAGATTCCGATCTACAGATATTACTTCTCTGGTTGGATGGATCACATCTACGATCCTCAAGCCAACGTTAGAGACTATGATCCTGTATGGCAAAAAGAACATATTCCTTTTTACGCGTATAATTACCCAGCCCCCAATAGTATTCCTGTTTACAAATATTTTATAAGGACAATGCTCTCACATGTTTATTATACAGATCCGATAGCACACTTAAAGTATCCCGATCTTGACAACGAAGGAATAATTTTTTATGTACCTCGTGCATCTGCAACAGGTGCAGTGCCGATCCATGCACACTTCAGTCCTGATATGAATAATCATATTTTCGAACAAGGTACATACTATTCTGGTTGGAGGCGAGAAGATACAGTGTTTTGGGCATACCCAAGTATGTAACGAGTAATTTTTTTTGCTTGAAAAACCTTTTCTAATTTAATTAGAAAAGGTTTTTACATTTAATAGGATTTGTATTGTAAAGTTTCAAGTTCCATTAATAAAGTGCGCGACATGACGATACCAAAGGGTATGGCATAACTTTTTATAATAGATATTTTCGGTTTAAGATTATTTTGACTAGAAAAGCATCTGCTAATTATTCAGGATGCAATGGATAATATTCGCGAAGAGGATTTGACTGGAGAGGTGTGGGTATAATAAACACGCCAAATCAAAATTTCGAACAGATACAGATTTTAAACACTAGTAATAGTCTATAATTTTACTTTCTTCACTAATTGTAAAAACTTCGGGAATTGTCAAATTCAAAATTTCCTTCCCTTGACTGTCCATAGTTTTTGATATTAAAGAGTCATCTATAACTGCCATGGAGTCTATTTCGGATGTAATTAATGTAAACATTACACTTAAATCTTTTTGGTCATCTACTTCCACAACACCACTCAATTGAATTATACCGAACGTGGACCATTTCTTTTTAATTTCAATGTCTCGATCATCCAAAGTATCTAAATCAGCTTGCCTAATTTCTGATCTTTCGAGGTGTAACTTACAGTGGCCAACTATTTTTTTGTCGATAACAAAGTCTTTTGCATTTAGTATATCCAATACGTGTAAGACTAGTTTATCTTTGTTAAGAGTCTCGGCGTTTATTGTCACTCCAATTTTATGCTTTAGTGAATCAATAGATTTAATAAAATCTCTTACAATTTACTCAGCATCAATTTCAGAACCTGGGGCAAGTAGACCAATACACTCACTCACTAAAGTCAGATTCTTTGAAGTACAAAAATCTTTATTTAGTTTTCCTTGAACATTATCAGGCAATAATTTCTTAAAGATATTACACGCTTGGTCTCTAGTTATTCCCAATTTTGAATTTACATTTTCATAGATTGATCTCCTTTTTAACGCAAGAGTTAAAAATTTTTTGAAATAATAAGGAAAAATTGTATCTTCTGATAAAGCAGGAGAATCTTCCATTTGATAATTCGTGAAGAATAACATTCGATAAAACATGTATGCAATTGCATCATGTAGAGTACCTTTTGTTTTTCCCTCAGAGTGGTTTATAAAGTCACCAAGCTCCCTTGTAAATGTGTCATGACCAACATAAAATCTTAAGTTAGTGAGTAAAAGTTCTAGATCTTCGGTTCCATAGTTCCCATTGTTAATTTTATTTACGGCTGATTCGATTTTTAATACAGTTCTTTTATTCATTAGTAATTATAAGGCCATTGGTTTGTACCTGCCTGCAAAATACATATTTTCAATCGTTAATTACATTGAGAACGACTTGCTAATAGATTATTATAATAATACCAAACAACCGAAAAATTAATTTAATCCGTACACGACCCAGCATCGCAGCTCGCGTAATCAATAAATTCCATTTGCATCTGTAAGGGTAAATCTTTGATCCATTCCATCGAAGCTGGATAAGTGCGCTTACCAACTTGTCTGCGCTTGAATGTATTCCCTTTCGCTTTCTCAGCATCATCTGCCCACATCATACGATTCAAATTTACAGGATCTTTCCATTGCTGTTGTAGCTGTTGTATGGTATGGTGAAAACACATTACGCAATTGGATATTGGAGGGAAGACATGCTCCGGCCTGCCTTTCCAATATTTTACAACCTCTGCTTTTGTAATTCCATGCTCAATCAATGGGAATGATGGCACGCGGTAATAATCCTTCTTATAGTAGTTAAACGGCGTCGGTTTTAATTTTCGCTCACCTTTGCGCACCATATCTTCCACACCCATGATATCCCACCAGCGGACAAGGTACGCTGGGATTTGCATTTGATTGATTACGGTTTGCAAATCGAAAGACGGATCTGGTGCGCGATCTTTTATTTCAACTAGACGAAAGAACATATTTACTGTTCTGTCTAGTTCGTCCAACCGGAAACCGATGCGACATTCTACTGGATCAAGTTTTGATATCCTGTGCCGAATGTAATTGTACATTGGTTCTACTTTTAGTACTTCCGTACATAACCGCTTACCACTGTTTGGTAAAAAATCCTTGGCGATATCATCATAGGTTTTGTATTTAGTTCTTCCCCAATTATGAGCAAACACAACTTCAATACCACCCATTGACTTAAGTTGCCAAGGCTGTTGCAATTCCTGAGAAAGCTTGTGCATTACAACTAATGTCCTATCATCCTCTGCACTCATCCAGAAGCCGGGATGAAACATACGTAGCCATGATTGTGCTGCCAGAAGACCATGCACTTCGCCACGTGCCCGATTCGATTCTGCTGTGTATTTGTATGCCTCCTGTTCTACGCATGCAAAGATGTTATGATCAGCAAAAAAATGGATGCCCATGAATGAAGATGTTTGTCCACCGGAAAGGCTATTTACTGTTATCATCGTATCTACTGATATTACGTGTTATCTACTTTAATTACTAATTCTAGCCAATTCCTCTGGCCAGTTCATTTTGCTTTGCCGCGTCAATGTTATGTTGTTATTCTGCCAGTTGTCCCATTTGAACGACATCACTTTTACAGACAGTTGCTCCAGCTCCCTTACTGTGCATCCGCACAAGCTTGCTACCTCATAGTGGGACATGCCCACACCGTGGAGTAGTTCTAGTACGGATGCTGCTTCTTGTTTGGTCATTGCTAATTTGCGCTCTGCAGCTGATCGTATATCCTCCGTACCTGACTGATGTTCCGATCGACAAGCTTTTTGATATCCTCGTTGTATTCCGAAGCTTTGTTGTGCAAGCCGCGAGATTGGATGATCTGCATTTCTTTTAGTGATAACTCCACCGTCTCAACTGGAACGCCTTTCACAATCGCGCTAAAGATTAAAGAATCCTGCTTTTTAAAGTAATCCCCTGTAAATACGCAATGTTTGTGAGCAATGCTTTCCTGGACGAATTCTTGTACTGATTCCAGCACCTTTACTGTCACGTCACCACTTACGAAACACAAACCAAAGAACGCCTGCTTATCTTTCAAGTATTGCTCTTCATTGTCCCTTGCACGTCGTATCTTCTCTGCTTCGGATCTTTTTCGATCCATTTCTCGTACCTTCTTTACGTAGCGGTCGTGTTCTTTGGTAAGATTTTTAGGGCAAACATATTTTGGACTTCGCAGATCCTTCCGGCATCTCGCAAGTAATCCCAGGTAATCGTAATACATCTGCGCGTCTTTGACCTTGTATTTATTTCGGATGCAGATCTTGATTGAATCCCAAAAGCGATAGGCACCATTGCTCCAACCTGTGATTTCAAAACGAAACATAGATCCTTGGCCAGCTTTCAAAAGCGTCTCTGCTCTGTTATCATATTGAATTTTGGTAAAGAAGGTATAGGGTGATACCCAATGGAAGTTCCCCTTGAAGCCTAATTTCTTGAACATCGGTAAAACTTTGGAACCATTGCAAACCTTGTCTACACTATATCGATAGCAATCTGCATCAGCATTTCTTCGCACTTCGAGATCACCGGTAAAGGAGTCTCCAAACATATTGCGAGCGCGTGCCACTACGTGATTTTTCCTTTCGACATTGAAGAAGTGCTGATAAATCTCATATATGAAGTGACGGACACGTTCTCCAGCACGGTGATGGCCATATACTTCGACAGTTCGAGATACTTGGATGCCGTCAACAATATCTAAAATAGCCATAAGCTTACGCTGAGTGAACTTTCGTTTCCTGGTTACTTCTATTTGAAGCTTCGTATTACAATGTGGGCATGTGCACCGCTTGTGTGTAGTGTGATCCTCGAAAAATTCTCCGCAATCCATACAGGTAATACCTTTCTTTGATCGATGGCCAATATGGTCCAGCACTTTGCTGTAAGCGAATTTTTCTTGCTTCTTACTGATAGGGGGAAGTTCTTTGCTTAATCCCCAAATACGATGTTGTATTTTCGTTCTTGGTTGCATAGCTAAAACATGGTTAATTGATTCTTAGAAATTATTGTTTCGTCCTTTTTGATCGGCTTTTTGGCTTTCGCTTGTTGCACCGGCTTTTCCGAAGTTGCAGGCTTTTCAATACTGCGATTGACGATCACCTTGCCGCTGATAGGCTTTCCTATATCAATGGTTTCCTCATCGTAATAGTGCATGGCCATGCCGAAGATCTCGTCATCTGCAAAGCCCATTTTGCCCGAGGACTTCACGGTATTTAGGATGTAGGTGATGCAGTCTTCGATTTTCTTTTTAGGATTGGCGAAGGACTTTGCAAAGTTGCCGTCGGTGTTGGCCACACCAGTCAGGTGATTCTGGATGATATCTTTGAAAGCGTCTGTTACTTGCATGATGAACCTCCTTTCACCAATTCTAAAACCTCCTCCGACACTTCCACTTCTTCCAGCCAGTGAGTGTAGCCAATTTCCATGAGGTGCTGCCGATCTTCAAGCTCTATAAGACGTAGTGGTATTGCATGTCTAACGTTGCAATTATCGACGAATACCACTTTATCCAATGGATGCTGCTTCTCGCCAACAACCGGCATACGCTCAGCGATTGGTACTTCTATGTATATTTTAGGCATTGTCACTTCCTCCTTTCCCCTTCACTGGCTTAGCCAGATAAGGTGATGTAAATGATTCTACTTCCTCACGTTCCGGGGCGATATCGTAGATACCTGGTGCCAATTCGATAGCCGGCGCTTCGATCTGATCGAGCGCGTCTATAATTTCCTGATCTCTCATGATAGCATTTCGATGAAAAGGGTTAGCATTCTTACGCTGTTAATGCGATGGAGGTGATCTTCCTTGTTGCCGTTAAGGAGAAAGACTTTTGAAAAACCCACCACGCACAGCGTGCCAAGTTGAGTATCTAAGGAATGATAATGCTCATTGGCATTTGACCAAGCCAGACCATTATCTGTAAAGCCAAGTTCGCGAAGCGCGTATGGATGAAAGGTGTTATTCGATACTTTACCAGTAGCTTCTACCGGCTGCGGTATTTTTTGAAGTGTGTAATTGTTTGCTGTGTTCATTTCTTAAAGTTTTGAAATGGTCACTCGCAAAATCGGGGAGGTCTAATCGGCGAATGGCAGAATAATCATTTGAGAATTCATATTCACACCACCCTGATCGGATAAGCCGCTTAACTCCCAAAGTAAATCCATCTGGATCTTTCGGGGCAAGGCTGCTTATGGCAATCGTATCGCCTATATTAATCGTCATCAATTTTTTGAGAACCAGTTTGTCAAAGTCAAGCCTCATAACATTTTAATTGTGACGTACTGATGCAAATGTATAAACATGTCACGACATGTCAAAATATAATTTTCAAAAAAATAGTAAGTTTGCATTCAGGAGGGTGGGATGTGATGTAATTATATGAGTATTCTTATGGATAAAATATACTAATAATTTACAATTACATCATTATTTTTCATTAATTACTTGTATATCAGTATTTAACATATTTTATTTGAGTCTATTTGAAGATACATACCGTACGATAGGGAAATCATACGAAGGCCTGTTTAGAGATAAGGGCAGTAAGTTTATAGCATATGCTTTTCCGTTTGAAGACGAGGTACAATTAAAAGATATTATAGCAGAGTTGAAGCTGTTGCACCCAAAAGCGCGGCACCATTGCTACGCGTATCGGCTATCGCCAGATCGCTCTGTGTTTCGTATTAATGATGATGGCGAACCGTCGGGCACTGCCGGCCGCCCAATCCTCAATGTACTGCTATCTTTGGATGTTACCAACATCTTAGTGGTAGTCGTTCGCTATTTTGGAGGAACACTGTTGGGTGTTTCCGGGTTGATCAATGCGTATAAAACCGCGACTCAACTTGCATTGGAAGAGGCGGAAATCCTGGAAAAAACTACGGATGACATCTATGAAGTTCAATTCCCATATTTGCAGATGAATGATATTATGCGTATCATTAAGGAAGAGAATGCCACGATTCAGGAGCAACAGTTTGATAATAATTGTGTGATTCGGATCGCGATCCGAAAGATGCAAGTAAATGCAGTTATCGGACGGCTGGAGAAAGTTGGCCAAACAAACCTTCGTTATCTGAAAACCATATGATCAATGATTCTGAGCTAATACTCAACCAAGATGGTAGCGTGTATCATCTTAACTTACTGCCTGAAGATATTGCAGATACCATCATTTTTGTAGGAGATCAGGAGCGTGTGCCGCTGGTATCCCGGCATTTTGACGATATCGAAATCGTTAAGGGAAAGCGAGAATTTATTACCCATACCGGCCATCTGCGAGGCAAGCGTATATCGGTTGTTTCTACCGGTATCGGCACCGACAATATTGATATTGTCATCAACGAGATTGACGCTCTTTTTAATGTTGATTTGCAAACTAAGGTATTAAATTCGAAGATTAAATCAGTCGATATTATTCGTATCGGTACCAGTGGATCTATGCGCCGCGATATAGAAATTGATCAAATTATCGTCAGTGAATTTGCAGTAGGATTTGATAGCTTGATGCAATTTTATAAAAAGCAGTATACCGACGAAGAAATTCGAATTCGGGAAGTGGTGACCGAAGCATTCGCAACCTTGGACATCAGGCCTTATGTTGGTAAGGCCAATGAGTCTCTGTTAGAAAAATATGCACACGATCTTCCTAGAGGAATCACCGTAACAGCCCCAGGATTTTATGGTCCGCAAGGTCGCAAAGTGCGTACACAGGAAACAGCTCCTCAATTTATAGAAGTTGCTGGCAACCTAGCTATTGATGGTCGGCATATTACCAATCTGGAGATGGAAACTGCTGGTATTTATGCGCTATCTAACATGTTTGGACACAGAGCTATCTCAATCAACGCCATTCTAGCCAGTCGGGTAGATACACGTTTCAGTGAGCAGCCGCAAGCAGTCATCGAGCGCGCTATAGAATTAGTTTTGGAGCGCTTCTAACCACTCTGTAGGTTACTATAGTAGTAAGTGCTTTTTAATCTTCATCAATACGGTCAAAGAAGGTTGGTTTTCTGAGCTCTAACGCTATTGCTTTGGATACCGAAGATTTAAATAACCTTTCGAAGAAAGATTTTCGCGTTTTTGTGACCAAAATTACATCAGGATTTCCTTTCTCAATCATACTGTTTACCACCTCTGGTACGGTATCCAAATCTACGTCATTTTTTGATATAGGGGCGCTTTCGATATCAACTTGTTTGATAAGATCCATCTCACGGATATTAAATGCCCACGATTGTAAATGCTCCTGCATGGCATCTAGATCACTTTCTTCACGGTACACATGTGTTAAGGAAAGTTGCTCAGGCTTACCCATTGTTTCTATAAAGGAACGCAACGTTTCCAATTCTTCGGGTTTGAACTTCGTGAGTAAACTGATATGTTGCAAGGCAAAAGTGCTTTGACCTTCTGGTACTGCAACAACCGGAATAGGTGATTTGGCAGTGATCGCCACGGTAGTGCTGCCGTAATAAATCGATTTTTTTGCAGAGGATCCCGTGGCACCCATCACAATAAGTGCGTACCGGCTGTCACCTGCTTCCACAGGTAATTTTTCATCAATCAATCCCCGCACGCATACCGAGGTAATGGTTAATTCTGGAAAAGAAATCATCAACTCGTCTTTAAGCTCCTTCATCAACACATCTGCTTTCAATAAAGAGCTGTCTTCCAAAAGCGCTTCGTTATTTGATTCGCTGGCGAAATTAGCGGTATTGCTGGTATAAAAATGTAGTAAATGCACGTCGTAGCCTTTATGTTTTGCCAATTGGCAGGCATACCGTACAGCACTGATAGAATTTTTAGAAAAGTCTGTGGGAACCAGAATAGTATTTCGCATAGTGTTGCTAATAGTCGTGTCTTTGTTTGGTTAAATATAGAGAATTAATTTGATTTCTTATCCAAAACCTGTGCCATTAGCGCCATTTCCTCATCAAATTTCAGTAAATTTGCGATTCAAATTTTAGGCACATTTTTAAATGACTAGTAGAGAAATTCGCGAAGCATTCTTAACCTTTTTTCAAGAAAAGGGACACCAAATTGTACCATCGGCACCTGTTGTCGTCAAAAATGATCCCACACTGATGTTTACCAACGCCGGTATGAATCAGTTTAAGGAGTTGTTTTTGGGAGAGAGTGACGCCACTTATTCCCGTGTTACGGATAGCCAACGCTGCTTGCGGGTGTCTGGAAAGCATAATGACTTAGAAGAAGTAGGTATCGACACCTACCATCATACACTATTTGAAATGTTGGGCAATTGGTCTTTTGGAGATTACTTTAAGAAAGAAGCGATAGCCTGGGCTTGGGAATTATTGACAAGAATATATAAACTGGATGTTGATCGATTGTATGTCACCATCTTTGAGGGCGACGAACGCGATGGGTTGGCCAAGGATACAGAAGCATACGATTTATGGAAAAGCTTTATTGCAGAGGATCGTATTCTATTAGGTAATAAAAAAGATAATTTTTGGGAGATGGGCGATACAGGTCCTTGTGGTCCATGCTCAGAAATCCATTATGATATGCGTCCAGATTCCGAGCGCGCATCTGTACCGGGTAAAGATTTAGTGAATAATGATGATCCACAGGTCATCGAGATCTGGAACCTCGTATTCATGCAGTATAATCGGTTGAAGTCGGGTACACTAGAATCTTTGCCTGCACAGCATGTGGATACCGGAATGGGGTTTGAGCGTTTGGTACGCGCGATTCAGGGAAAGGTATCCAATTACGATACCGATGTTTTTCAACCTTTGATCAGCTACACTTCTCAGCGATCAGGAATACCCTATGGTCGTGAAGAGCAGACCGACATTGCGATGCGTGTCTTGGCCGATCACGTACGTGCAGTAAGTTTCACGATTGCCGATGGGCAATTGCCGTCCAACAACAAAGCTGGATATGTAATCCGTAGGATTTTGCGTCGTGCTGTGCGTTATGCCTATACATTTCTAGGTTTTAAAGAACCTTTTTTGAATGAATTGGTGCCCTTATTGGCGCAACAATTCAAGGGAGTATTCGATGTGCTGTCTGATCAGGAAGCATTCGTGCAAAAGGTGGTCTTGGAAGAAGAATTATCCTTCCTTCGTACATTGACTACCGGGATCCAACGTTTCGAAAGTTATGACAACAAGGCCACACAGATCGATGGCGATTTTGCTTTTGAGTTGTTTGATACCTTTGGTTTTCCAATTGATTTAACCGAGCTATTGGCACGCGAAAAAGGTCTAACCGTAGATATGGAAGGTTTTCAAGTGGCACTAAACCGCCAAAAAGAACGTTCCAGAGCGGCGACTACGTTAGATACTTCCGATTGGACTGTATTGCAGGAAGATGTACAAACTGAATTTGTAGGTTATGATACGTTGACAGCACAGGCGCACATGGTGAAATACCGTAAGGTGACTGCCAAAGGCAAAGACCAATATCAATTGATTTTGGATGTTACACCTTTCTACCCCGAGGGTGGTGGTCAAGTAGGCGATGTAGGTACATTGATTAACATGACTACGCAAGAAAAAATTCAGATCGTCGCTACCAAGAAAGAAAATGCGCTGATTGTGCATTTTGTCGATAAGTTACCGACGTCGCTAGAAGGAGAATTTGCGGCTACTGTAGATGCCGGAAAGCGAGCCGATTCAGAAGCCAATCACTCTGCGACACATTTGTTGCATGCCGCGCTGCGCGAAGTGTTGGGCACGCATGTGCAGCAGAAGGGTTCGCTAGTATCTCCTGATGTATTGCGCTTTGATATCACGCATTTCTCTAAAATTACGGAGGAGGAAATCAGACGAGTAGAAGATATCGTCAATACAAAAATACGGGCCAATATTGCACTGAAAGAAGAGCGTAATATACCTTATCAAGAGGCGATCGCATCTGGCGTTACGGCATTATTTGGTGAAAAATACGGTGAATACGTCCGCGTGATTACCTTTGACGACAATTTCTCCAAAGAGCTATGTGGCGGCACACATGTATCAGCTACGGGTAAGATCGGCTTCTTTAAGATTGTCAGTGAATCTGCTGTCGCGGCAGGGGTGCGTCGTATAGAGGCTGTGACAGGAAGCCGCTCCGCTACGTTGATAAGAGAACAGTTTGATGTGGTGAATAACATGAAGGAATTACTCCATAATCCAAAAGACTTCGTCGGCGCATTGTCGAAGATGCTTGAGGAGAATGGTGCTTTGAAGAAAGAGGTACAGCAAGCCATCACTGCTCGCTCGCTAGCATTGAAGGCGGAGCTATTGAATAAGGTGGAAGCGATAGGAGACGCACACTATCTGTCGGCTCGTGTGGAGATTCCAAATGCCGATGCAGTAAAGGGATTGGCGTATGCCCTTCGCGATGCCGTTCCAAACTTATTTTTGGTATTGGCTACGGTGATCGACGATAAGCCGTTCTTGTTAGTGATGATTGCCGAAGATCTTGCCAAGTCGAAAGGATGGAATGCGGGTGGTATTATTCGCGAACTGGCCAAAGAGGTGCAGGGTGGAGGTGGCGGTCAGCCGTTTTTTGCCACAGCAGGCGGTAAGGATGTAACTGGGATTGAACGCTCTTTACAGCGTGCTCGTGAATTTGTAGTTTAATATGAAAATGATCAAGATCTGCTATCGACTATGTGTAGCAACGCTATTTTTTGCAGCAATACAGGCCTGCGATTCTAAGGAAAATATTGCCATCTCCGGTACGATCGAAAATCCAGGTAATATTAAAGTAGTTTCCTTTTATGAAGGAGAACGTAAACTGGATTCCGTGTTTATCGCCGATGGCAATCGTTTTCGTTTCGAGCGTGGTAGTACGCAGCCGCGCTTGCTCACCTTAGCGGTCGGCAAGAATCGTTATCCAATCATCTTAGAGCCCGGACAGCCGGTAAAGTTTGAGACAGATCTACAACAGCCAGAGCAGTATCAAGTATCCGGATCTGAACTCTCTGAAGTACTCAAAGCATTTGCGCCAGCAAAAAATCGTATCGAATTTGTACAGGACTCCCTGCAAACAGTGTTTACCAAAGCTACTGCCGACAAATCTTCCGAGCAGATTCAAAATCTTCGAAGTGAAATGTTGCAGGCATTTGAACCGCATATGCAACGCTATATAAAACAAGCAGTCGCTTTTGCTAATGAGCAGCCTAATCTGGCAGGATTCTATGCGATGAGTACATTGGAGCCGGAAATGGCGGAGGTAGAATTGATTGCCTATGGTGATAAAATTAAAAACCAATTTACAGACAATAGGTATGTCAGCGAGTTTAAAGCAGAGGTCGATAAATTGCGGGCATTGGCCATTGGACAAGAGGCGCCTTATTTTGAGGCATACACGCCGCAAAATAAGCTCGTTAAACTAACGGATTACCAAGGTAAATATACCTTGGTTGATTTTTGGGCTTCTTGGTGCATGCCTTGTCGTGAGGAAAATCCGAATATTGTGAAGCAATACGAAGCATTTAAGGATAGAGGATTTGAAGTATTGGGAGTATCTCTTGATGATAATCCTGGGCCATGGATGGGTGCGATCGAGGCCGACGGATTAACGTGGACAAATATCTCAGATCTGAAAGCCTGGAGCTCTCACCTGATTATCGATTATCGCATTAGAGCGATACCCACATCCTATCTATTAGATCCGGAAGGAAAGATTATTGCGAAGAATCTGCGGGGCAAAGCGCTTGAAGATTTTCTTAAGAAAACCTTAAATTAATAGTGATCGGATGTTATTACATCTTGCATTGGTTAACAATATCATAACATTTGTGTAACTTTATCTTACCATTAAGTACATACTTTAGTAGAAAAAATGAGTATGAGCAATCCCAAACCAAAAATTTTGGTTGTCGATGACGAACAAGATATTGTAGACATCATATCCTATAACCTCAGCAAAGAGGGCTTCCAGGTATCTACTGCCAATAATGGCAAAGAAGCGATACGGGTGGCCAAAGAAATTAATCCAGATTTAATTATTCTGGATGTGATGATGCCTGAGATGGACGGAATCGAAGCTTGTCGACTCATGCGGTCTATGCCAGAGTTCAAAAATACTTTTGTGATCTTTTTGACGGCACGTAGCGAAGAATACTCAGAGATTGCTGGTTTCCATGTTGGTGCAGATGATTATATCGCCAAGCCGATCAAACCTCGTGCTTTGATCAGTCGGATTAATGCTATCTTGCGTAGGAATGCGCACGATGCCAGCGATGATCAGACGGATAAACTGGAGATCATGGATTTGGTGATTGACCGCGATTCTTTCTTGGTTTTCAGAGGGGAGGAAAAATTTGTGCTCGCCAAGAAGGAATTTGAACTCTTGTATTTATTAGCTTCCAAACCGAACAAAGTATTTACACGGGAACAGATTTTAAAAGCGATCTGGGAAGATTCTGTCGTTGTGACAAACCGCACGATCGATGTACATATTCGTAAATTAAGAGAAAAGATTGGAGAGCTTTATGTCACCACGGTAAAAGGGGTTGGCTATAAGTTCGAATTAAACTAATACGTTTTAGTTTTTAATCGGTATTATATATAGCGCCTGCTTCCAATTGGAAGCAGGCGCTATGTATTTACAACCTGCCGAAAAAACGGAATTGACCCGGCCGAATGTCTACGATAATTGATATATTCGAACGATTTTATCGGTTTTAGGAAATAAAAATTAAATTTTACAAGTAGCATATATGTGCGGAATAGTAGGTTATACAGGGGGCAAGCAAGCGTATCCAATCCTGATTGATGGGTTGAAAAAATTAGAATATAGGGGTTATGATAGTTCGGGTATTGCTTTACTACAAGATCGGGGTGTCTCCGTATTTAAAAAAGAAGGAAAAGTTGCTCGTTTAGAGGAGCATGTTGGCGTTAGCGATGTCGCGTCGCATACGGGTATAGGGCATACACGTTGGGCTACGCACGGCGAGCCCTGTGATCGCAATGCACATCCGCATTTGTCGAGATCTGGCCGTATCGCCATGATTCATAATGGAATTATTGAAAATTATGCTCAGCTTAAAACAGAATTGCTGAAGGATGGCTACGTCTTCCATAGTGATACCGATTCAGAAGTACTCCTGAACTTCATTGAAGATATCCAGATTAAAAATGAGTGTTCGCTCGAAGAAGCCATTCGCATTGCATTAAAGCGGGTGACGGGAGCGTATGTGATCTTGCTGATTGATCAGGCCCATCCAGATACGATTATTGCGGCTCGGAAGGGAAGCCCGTTGGTCATCGGTATTGGCCAGAATGAGCACTTTCTGGGGTCGGATGCATCACCTATGTTGGCTTATACTAAAGAAGTGGTGTACATCAATGACTACGAGTTAGCCATTGTGAAACCGGATGAATTGATCCTCAAAAACCTGGGTAACGAGGTCATTACACCGTTCGTGCAAAAATTAGACATGGAATTGGCGGCCATAGAAAAAAATGGTTATGACCACTTCATGCTGAAGGAAATTTTTGAACAGCCTCAAACTATTTTTGATTCCCTACGTGGCCGCATGGATGCACAGAAGAATCAAATTACCTTGAGTGGTATTGACGCCATTGCAGACAAGATTATGGCAGCTCGTCGCATCATTATCGTTGCCTGTGGCACCAGCTGGCATTCGGCTTTAGTGGCCGAATACGTGATCGAGGAATTGTGTCGGATTAACGTGGAGGTAGAGTACGCTTCCGAATTCCGCTATCGGAATCCAATTATTTCCAGCGAAGATGTTATTATCGCCATCTCTCAAAGTGGGGAAACGGCAGATACCTTAGTGGCGCTCGAAAACGCAAAAGAACAAGGAGCCACCATCTTCGGGTTGGTGAATGTCGTCGGTTCATCGATCGCGCGTATTTCGAATGCAGGCTCGTACACGCATGCTGGTCCAGAGATCGGTGTGGCGAGTACTAAGGCCTACACCGCTCAGTTGGCGGTACTGCAATTGATCGCCTTAAAAATTGCAAAATTAAAAGGCACAATCGACGATCAGAGATTCACCTATTTCATCCAGCAACTGGATGCGGTGCCCGAAAAGGTACAGTGGATTCTGGACAATCAGGTAGAAGAGATCCAGCGTATTGCGAAGAAATACAGCGATGCCAATGACGTCTTATACCTTGGTCGCGGTTACAATTTTCCAACGGCGTTGGAAGGAGCATTAAAACTCAAGGAAATCTCCTATATCCATGCAGAAGGATATCCTGCTGCAGAGATGAAGCATGGCCCGATTGCTTTGGTCGACGAAACACTTCCGGTTATTTTTGTGGCTACTAAGGATAGTTACCACGAAAAAATAGTAAGCAACATACAAGAAATTAAAGCGCGTAAAGGAAAAATTATTGCGATTGTCAGTGAAGGAGATAACAGAGTGGAAGACTTGGCAGAAGACATTATGGTGGTGCCTAATTGCGATGAGATCATTGCGCCACTGTTGGCCGCGATACCGTTGCAATTATTAGCCTACTACATTGGAGTGGAGCGTGGTTTGGATGTAGATCAACCTCGAAACCTAGCCAAATCGGTGACCGTCGAATAAGCGCTTATGGCCTATATTAACAAGAGACCACTTCGTTCTTTGGGTTACAATTTCGTGCCCAAAGAATACTTGCCGGCAGGACAAAACGAGTACTATCTGCGTTTTCAGCAAAACCCGATAGCACCCGACCAATACCGTCCATTGACTCCCGAAGAAATCGATCAGTTGATTAAACTGGGAAACGAGTCGACGAATTGGGATGATGTGCTGGTGAGTAAAGCCGGGTTTATTCCCGATCAGATACAGCATTCTAAATTTTATGGTCTGGTACGCATCGGTAAGATGGACGAGATCTATGTAGAATACCGTGATCTACGCCTGCCCTCTGGGATTTACCATTCACAGATAGTTAGTGCAGATATCGGTGATTATTGCGCGATACATCATGTTCGGTACATGGCACATTACATCGTCGGCAATGAAGTAATCCTGACGAATATCGATGAAATGGAAACCAGCTCCAATGCAAAATTTGGGAATGGCGTGTTGAAAGATGGAGATGATCCCGAGAGTCGTATTTACCTGGAGTTGTGCAATGAGAATGGCGGACGGTCGGTATTGCCTTTCAATGGTATGCAGGCTGGAGATGTTTATCTTTGGACGCGCCACCGCGACGATGCCGATTTTCAGCGTCGGCTACATGAAATTACAGATTTGCAGTTTTCTTCTAAACGCGGTTACTACAGCGTGATCGGTGATCGCACAGTGATCAAGAATTGCCATACCATTAAAAACGTTCAAATTGGTTCAGATGCCTACATTAAAGGCGTCAATAAAATCAAAAATGTCACAGTAAACTCCATCTCTTCGGCCTACACACAGATCGGAGAAGGTTGTGAATTGGTGAATGGAATTGTAGGCTACGGATGTCGTATCTTTTATGGTGTGAAAGCCGTCAGGTTTATCCTGTCATCTTTCTCGCAATTGAAATATGGAGCCCGTCTTATCAACTCTTTTTTGGGCGACAACTCTACCATATCATGTTGTGAAGTGCTTAATTCGCTGTTGTTTCCAGCGCACGAGCAGCATCATAACAATTCATTTCTGTGCGCATCCCTAATTATGGGGCAAAGCAATATGGCGGCAGGAGCGACTGTAGGATCCAATCATAATTCCCGCGCAGCGGATGGAGAGCTGATGGCTGGTCGGGGATTCTGGCCGGGACTTTGCGTTAGTTTGAAGCACAATTCACGCTTCGCTTCGTATTCGCTGATTGTAAAAGGAGATTTTCTACATGAACTAGATATTCGCATTCCCTTTTCCCTGATCAGCAATGATGTGCAAAATGATCGTTTGGTCATCATTCCCGGCTACTGGTTTATGTACAATATGTACGCGCTAATGCGCAATACCAGTAAATTTACAGCACGCGACAACCGCAAGTTGAAAAATCAACATTTTGAATACGATGTTATCGCGCCAGATACCATTAACGAAATGTTTCACACATTTTCAGAAATCGAAGAAGCGGTGGGGTCATTAGGTGATCAGGCGCTGCAGGCACTAAAAGATCCAGCAGCAGATTTTCAGCAAGAAGTATTGCTTTCTAATGTAGAAAACTCTCGCAGAAAGGTAGTTTTAAAGAAGCCAAAGGAAGTATACCATCTGTTCCAACGTTTGATACGGTATTATGCGGCGACGCAAATGCTGGCCTACACGGAATCAAATTCGGTCGAGGATCTTTGGCAACTCTTGCAAAGTCAACCTTTCGAGCGTAAAGCATTTACTAATGTGGGCAGTCAGCTCATACCAGATAAAGATCTACGACAGCTGATAGATGATGTAAAATCGGGAATACTCAACTCTTGGTTGGAGATTCATCAACGGTATCATCAATTAAGTAGCGCATATCTCCGCGAAAAACTAGCACATAGTATCGCTTCCTTAGAAGAACTTACGGGCGTATCCGCATCTGATTGGGATGTATCTTTTTTACAAGGCTTGATAGAAGAAGCTTTGGATACAAAGCGCTGGATTCGTGATGAAATTGAACGCACGAGAGCGAAGGATTACGAAAGTGAATTTCGAAAAATGTTGTATAATTCGGATGAAGAAATGGATGTTGTGGTCGGTAAACTGTCGGACAATAGCTTCATTTTGTCTCAGAATAAGGAACTCATCGTATTTGAATCACGCGTCGAAAATCTGCTAGAGCTGCTCGCGAAAGCATCATGATATAGAAATTCAATAGCTACAGTTTACGGGGTATATAAATAAAAAAATCCTCCATTTCCTTTGTGTGAAATGGAGGATTTGTGATTCATTAAACTTTACTTTAATCTGATGGTTAGCGCTTCGTTTCTGTAGCTGTAAAGCCTGCTTTCTGTACAGCCGCAAGCACTTCGTCAGCCGTAGCCCCCGAACTCTGAACGGTCAGGATTTTTTCGGGATTATCGGTGTCCACCCCCCATTGATTTATGCCTGTCACTTGCTCCAAAAAGGGTGTCACCGCTTTGATACAGCTGCCGCAATTAATGCTGGTCTTAAATGTCAATACGTTATTTTCCATGATTATGTTGATTAATTGATGCCTAAATGATGTAATATATTATTTTGCGCTTCCTATGTTTTTCCATTTCAGACGCAGACTATTGGATACGACTGATACGCTACTCAAAGCCATGGCCGCGCTGGCGATCATCGGGCTGAGTAAAAATCCAAAACTAGGGTACAAGATTCCTGCCGCAATCGGGATGCCTACGAGATTGTAAATAAATGCCCAGAAAAGATTCTGTCGTATCGTTTTGACCGTCAATTGCGATAGCCTAATCGCGATTGGGATTTTCTGCAAATCCGAAGAGATGATGGTCATCTTCGCTACGTCCATGGCCATGTCACTTCCTTTGCCCATGGCTATGCTCACATCGGCCTGCGCCAATGCGGCACTGTCATTGATACCATCGCCCACCATACCCACGATTTTGCCTTGCGCTTGCAATTTTTTAATGTAATTCGCTTTATCTTCTGGGAGCATCTCCGATTCGAAATGCTGTATACCGGCTTGCTGTGCAATCGCTGCTGCTGTGGCTCCATTATCGCCCGTTAGCATATACGTTTTGATTCCGGCCTGGTGTAGCTGCGTAATGGCCGCCGCAGTGGTCTCTTTGATGGGATCGGAAATGGCAATTAATGCCAGCACCTGCTGCTGGTTAGCAAACCAAATCACCGTTCTGCCAGACCGTGCGTATTCCGCCGCTTTCTGCAAAAGTGATTCAGAAAGCGATATTTCATGTAGCATCATTAATTTCTGGTTTCCTGCCAGATAAAATATACCGTCATGCTCTGCCGTGATGCCTTTACCGGTAATGCTTTCAAAATTTTGCAATGCTAGGGTTTCCGTCTTTTGCCATGCCGATACGATGGCATCAGCCAACGGATGTTCTGAAAGGCGTTCCATCGCGACAAGCACCTGCCGATGCACCGTATTTTCATCCAGCCAATAACTATCTGTTACCTGCGGACGTCCCACGGTTAGCGTGCCGGTTTTATCAAATACGAGCACATCCAAATCCTTAGCCCGTTCTATACTCTCCGCATCTTTGATCAGAATTCCAGCCGCTGCTGCACGACCCACACCGACCATAATTGCCGTAGGCGTTGCCAGTCCTAAAGCACAAGGGCAGGCGATCACGAGCACCGTAACAAATGCCATGATGCCTTGCGTAAGCCAGTGTTCACCGCTAAATACGAACCAAACTACCATACTCAGCAGCGCAATACCGATCACGATTGGTACAAAAATACTGGCAATGTTATCCACTAATTTTTGTACCGGAGCTTTGCTTCCCTGAGCATGGCGCACCAGCGCAATAATTTGTGCTAAGACCGTTTCTTGACCTATTTTTTGTGCACGAAACTGAAAGCTTCCTCGATGATTTACGGTACCAGCGTAGACTGATTCTCCTGTTTTCTTCAGCACAGGTACAGACTCTCCGCTCAGCATGCTTTCATCCACGTAGGATTCTCCACCCACGACCAAGCCATCTACCGGAATCTTTTCTCCCGGCCGCACCAACAGAAGATCTTCTATTAATACGTCCGAGATATTTATTTCCTGCTGCTCACCTTGCTCATTCAAGCGAATAACCGTCTTGGGTTGCATCCCCATCAAGGTATTGATCGCATCGGAAGTGTGGCTCTTCGCACGTTCTTCCAATAATTTGCCAAGTAGTACGAAGGCAATGATCACTGCTGCTGCCTCGAAATAAACATGGGCTTCTAAGCCACTTTCCAACCAAAATTCAGGGAAAAATAAGGTGAAAACACTAAAGATATAAGCCGTACCCGTGCTTAAGGCGACCAGTGTATCCATGTTGACGGCACGATACTTTGCTTGTTTCCAGGCATGCACAAAAAAATCTCGTCCGACCCAAAACACCAATGGCGTAGTACCCATAAACATGATCCAGTTGGCATAAGGAGCATGCATCAAAAACATGCCGTACACCAATACCGGTAGCGCTAACAATAGGGCGAAGAAAGTTTTACGCTTTAATTTGTAGTACTGCTCTTGTTGTATCGCGTCCCGCTTTTCTTCACGGGATGCTGCAGGTGCCAATAGTAAATCAAAGCCAATAGAGCGAACTACTTTTTGCATATCCTGTTCCTGAATCAGGTTAGGCAGATACTCCACGCGCGCACTGGTATTCGCAAAGTTTACATCGGCTTGCAGTATACCCGGTTGTGCCAATAGCATACTTTGAATGCTGCCAGCGCAAGAAGCACAGCTCATATCTAATACGGGTATCTCTTGCTTTTCCGTCTGTGGAGCGAACCCTTGTTGCTTAAGTAAGGCGACTGTGCGAGCTAGCAGTTCCCTATCTGCGCTATCCACCGTGAGACGCTGTTTCTGTAGTTTTACATTTGCCGCAATGCCGGCACGCTCCAGCGCTTGCTGTATAGTATCCTCATCCGCCGGGGCAAGACGATCTTTATTTAATAAAATGATTGTGCTTACGATCTTATCTTCCATCATCATGTAAACCAATAGCGGTTGTCTACACAAAGATCGTTACTAGAAAGGGGTGGATGCTTACGTTTTATTGTTTATTACTTGTAAGATTTCACAGCATCTAATGGCATTCTGGCATTTATGGCAGATTGTTTATATTGGGAAGGGGATAAGCCCGTCACTTTTTTGAACTGGTTACTTAAGTAGGCCACGCTAGAATAATGCAGTTGATCGGCAATCTGCGTTAATGTCAGCTCCTCATAGTGTAATAATTCTTTAACGCGTTCGATCTTCTGCGCAATGAAGAACTTTTCTATGGTAGTCGATTCGACTTCTGAAAACCAGGCAGACAAGTGGGCATAGTCTTGGTTTAAATGTTCGGATAGCCAGTTCGATAGGTTGATGCGTTGAGAAAGCTCTTTTTGATAGATCAATTCGATGATAGCATTCTTGATACGCTCTACGGTTTGCTGGCGCTTATCGTCGATCAGGCCGAAACCCAGTTCTTCCAATTCTTTTCTGATGGTGCTTAACAGGTTAGGGGAGATGGAAGCCGGAGTACTTACTTCACCTAAAGCAATATGTGCTACTGGTAAACCCCATTTATTCATGTGTTCCTGTACGACCATGATACAACGGTTGCATACCATATTCTTAATGTGAAGAGTCATAGCCATAGTATTTCAGAACTTGATCTGTACGAAATTAGGAAAAGCCCCTGGTATAATGCACGGGCTTTTCTCAATTTGCTGTCAAAATTAATACAAGGGCGACTGTGGCTCATCGGTTTGATGATGTGGTTCTGCCGAATCCGCAGATACGGATGAAGACGATTCTTCTGCAGCAGTTTCCGTGCGCTCTACCGTAATCTTGCATTCTGTCAGAATCGCGGCAAGTGTACCTACTGCGGCGAAGATAGGCGCTAAAACGATTCCTACTACGCCAATCGTAACCGGAAAGCTGATAATCTCCTTGTTGTGCTTATCCGCAATAGTGATCTTGCGGACATTGCCTTCTGCAATAAGATCCTTGATCTTTTTGAGTAGGTTTTCTCCGTTAATGCTAAATGTTTCTTTAATAGACATGATATTCGTTTTTTATTTTAATGACTTATTTCTTATTATCAAAAGTAGTGGGACTATATTATGTTTGATAGTTCTTTTAGGTGAATGCCTGCAGATTGTCGGTGAAAACTCCTGGACGATCGGTTATGCACTGCTGATTGTGATAAATATTTTAATGTTTTTTAGCATTTTGGCACGATCTAAGTGTTTACTTTCGTAATAAAGTCATTTAATACAAACCACTATGAAAAAACAGATGATATGGCCTTATGCATTGGTAGTAATCGGAACGATGCTTTTCAGTGCCTGCGGCGTCAGCAAAAAAGTACATCGGGCATTAGAAGCGGAACATCGTACCCTGGGAGAACGCTATCAGCAGAGCCAGGTAGAACTGGCGGAATCACGTGCACGTGTAAAAAGCTTAGAAGATCAGTTGGAGTCGGAACGGCGTAACAACGCTTCGCTGAAAGAGGCTTTGGCGAGATTGCAAGGCACGTTGGATAATAGTATCAGTCAAAATACACAAGGCAACGTGAATATATCAAAATTGGTAGACGAAATTAATGCCTCCAATCGTTACATTCAGCACTTGGTAAACACCAAAAATAAGAGTGATTCGTTGAACATGGTGCTCACCAATAATTTAACCCGCTCATTGAGCCGCGAAGAATTGAAGGATGTAGATGTTCAAGTGTTGAAGGGCGTGGTCTATATTTCTCTAGCAGACAATATGCTGTATAGATCGGGTAGTTATGAGATTTCAGATCAAGCCGGTGCAACGCTGAGCAAAATCGCCAAAATCATTCAGGATTACAGAGATTACGATGTATTAATTGAGGGTAATACGGATCCAGATCCGATCACGCAGAAGAATATTCGAAACAATTGGGATTTAAGTACGCTACGTGCATCGTCTGTAGTACAAGCTTTGCAGAATACGTACGGCGTAGATCCTAAACGCATGACAGCTGGTGGTCGTGGTGAATACAACCCGATTGCCGATAACGCTACTGCACAAGGTAAAGCGAGAAATCGTCGTACACAAATTATCATTACACCAAAACTGGATCAGTTTATGGAGCTAATTGATAAAGCTCCTGCAACAGATAGTACTCCAGACGAAGAGTAAGCAGAAAGTAGTATAAAAAAGAAACCCATCTTCTGGCTCATCTCCGCTAGAAGATGGGTTTTTTGTTATCCAGAGATGGATTCCTATTTTTGCAGGATGAAGGATTCGATTGAACAATTTTTGGCAGACGAACAGGTCAACACACAAATTTACAATACGACGTATCAGCAAGTAGCCCAACTGAAGCTCAATACTCAACTCACCCATATCTTCACCACAGCATCGTTACTCATTGCAATGGCTATCGTGCTATTTGCGGTGGACTATATTGTGCGAAACATCTTTATACGTGTTTTCTCCAAGATGATGCGACTTTCGCAGAAAAATGTCAATGAGCGATTAATACAAAATAAGTTCTTTTCCAACCTGAGTTTGTTGATTTTACTGACCATTACACAAGCGTTTTTGCCCTTAGTGTTTCGCGGTTTTCCAGGCACCATGTCTTTTTTGGAAGCGACGCTTAATCTAATTATCGCCTTTGTGGCCCTTCGCTTGGTCAATTCCGTGCTCAAAACAGGGCGCGATGTATTTAAAAATAAACCCGGTTTTGTAGATAAACCCTTAGATAGTTACTTACAGGTATTGCAGATTGTACTTTACTTTATCGGAGGAACGATATTATTCACGGTGATTACTGGAAAGTCGCCTGGGGATTTTCTAATCTCTATGGGAGCCGCATCTGCTATCCTTATGTTGGTTTTTAAGGATACTATCTTAGGTTTTGTAGCCAGTATTCAGGTCTCTGCTAATGATTCGGTACGAGTAGGGGACTGGATTGAAATGAAGAAGTATAACGCGGACGGCGACGTATTACAGATTAACCTGAATAACATCCGGATTCGGAACTTTGACCGTACCATTGTCACTATACCGACACATACCTTGCTGACAGAGTCATTTACTAATTATCGGGGCATGCAACAGTCTGGTGGTCGGCGCATTAAACGAGCGGTCAATGTCAAGATTTCCTCCATTCGTTACGTCAGTGATGAAGAAATAACGCAATTAAGACAAATCCGTTTGTTGAAGGATTTCATTGATCAGCGGCTCGACGATATTCAAACCTATAACAATGAGTTTCTTCCAGACGAAAGTATGCCTGTCAATGGGCGTAGGATGACCAATATAGGTCTATTTCGTGCCTATCTTTCTGCTTACGCAAAGGCACATCCTCGTATTCAGCAAAGTTCCATGGTGATGGTACGCCAGTTGGCTCCTACAGAGCATGGTCTTCCTTTGGAGCTATATATGTTTACAGATGGCACAGCTTGGAGTTTCTATGAAGAAGCATTGGCAGATATTTTCGACCACCTATTTGCAGCGATTAAATTCTTTGATTTGGAGGTCTTTGAAGCACCCGCATCGGATGATTTGCGTAAGTTGAAGCAATCCTTGTCAAAAGAAATGCTCTCCAATTAAAGTACGCTGTAGGGAGGCGTTTGGAGTGCCTATTTTTAAATCCCCAGCTCCACTTGGAATGTGCCGCCCCATGTTCCTTTTCCATTGCTGTTGTTGAAAACACCGTCTCGAAACAGGTACGAGGCATTAGCCTGAAATTTCAGACGGTGTGCCTTGAAGTATTTTGTGGCACCGATTTCAATGACTTCTGTTTGTAATTCCACTGCTTGTATATCGTGATGTGGCTTCACATAGGTATAGCGACTTGCAATCTCATATCCATCCTGTAGCAAATAGGATAATTGCTGATTAATGCCCCAGCCTTTGTAGGCATGAATCGCTTGTAGTGGATCGCTTTCTAAAAAGTTAAGCGGGTTATCCACATCACGGCGCATGTACTCTGCCATGTAAGCCCAGCCGGTATATTTAAACATCATATCCGCATATCCTGTCTTCAGCGTAAAAGGATTGACAACTGATTTGCCAGTCTGCCCACCAGATCTTCTTGTACGATCATTATAACTATAACCAGCAGCAAGGGATAGCTTGGGAGTAGGTTCGCGTTCGAGATCACCCTCCGAATAGTCTCCATCATTGGTGAAATCTCCTAAAGGCAAAAACTCTAATCGACCGGTGTAAGCCAAGCCATCGTCGGTCGTGACCGCGACTCGTCCTTCCCCGGTAGAAACGGCAAATTTTGCATGAATCGGCATATCGGAAATATGTTTGTTGAGATGCAGCGTCAGGTTAAAATCTCGATCAATGTTGAATGCCGCATTTACTAAGGAACGTTCTGCAAATTGCAATTGGCCAGAAGAATTTACCCGCTGACGGTTTCCGGGAAGCTTGTTTTGCCCGAATGAAATATAGAAATCGTCCGAGAAGTTGTAAAACATCACAGCATCACGTACAATGTTAGGAACTCCGGTATCATCAAAATCCTGATCGCCACGGGTGAAAGCTAGTTGCACACTATACGAAATCTTCGGCGTGTATATAAAGCCATCCATTCGCAATCGTAATCTTCGTACACGAGCTTCCCATTCATTGTTACTTTCTCCATCCAGTACGTTTGTGTATCTGAGCCGATTTTGCATCCGAAAACGGAAATTGGTGTAGAACAGGCTGTCACTGCTCATAAATTGTATTCCCTTAAAGTTTCCGAGAGTTGCGCGGTCATCTCTTTCCTGCCCATGACTTACCTGCTGTAGCAGGAACATAAGTGGCAGAAATACAAAAGGGATTAGGTAGCGGAATTTCGTTGTAGGAGAGGAGATTGAATGGTGCCACATGTTCTTCGCTAATAGGAGCTTATACTTGATTGTACAGCGACAAAACTACAGCAAAATTTTCAAATAAAACAGACCGCAGTCTTGTTTTAAAACAACAGAAATGCCACTCCCTTTTCGGGTACTTATCTGGTATACCTCGGCTTAAATGTTATTTGCTCTAACGGTGATCTCGGCGATGTCAAGTACTTGAATGCTATCTTCTTTTTCTTTAATTTTTACGCCATCGCGTAACATCGTCATACAAAAAGGACAAGCAGCAGCAACAACATCTGCCTTGGATTCGATGACATCTTCGATACGTTCCAAGTTAATATCTTTCTTGCCTGGCTCTGGTTCTTTAAACATCTGCGCACCACCCGCACCACAGCACAATCCATTGCTTCGACACCGCTTCAGCTCTACCAAGTCGGCATCTAGCGTCTCTAATACTTTTCGCGGAGCTTCATATACATCATTGGCTCGACCGAGATAACAAGGATCGTGGTACGTGATTTTCTTCCCTTTAAAGACATTCCCATCGTTGGGTTTGAGTTTTCCCTCATCGATCAACGACTGAATCAACTCCGTATGGTGAATCACTTCATAATGTCCGCCCAACTCCGGATATTCATTCTTCAACGTGTTGAAACAATGTGGACAAGCCGTTACAATCTTTTTGATTTCGTAACCATCCAGCACTTGGATATTCATCATCGCTTGCATTTGGAAGAGAAATTCATTTCCAGATCGTTTCGCGGGATCTCCTGTACAACTTTCTTCTGTACCTAGAATAGCGTACTTAATACCCACATGTTGTAAAATCTTACAAATATCCCGCGTAATACGTTGCGCGCGTTCATCGAAACTGCCGGCACAGCCTACCCAAAAAAGTAAGTCCGGAGATTCGCCTTTGGCTAATAGTTCTGCTGCAGTGGGGATATGAAGTTGATTTTCCATGTAGTGCTGTATCGTTAAAGATTGAATGGCCGTTAGGCTGCGTCTGTATTTCTGATCGCTATTAATTTCAAATACTAATTAGTCCAGTTGGCACGGTCGGCTTGTGCATATTTCCAAGGTGCACCGTTGTTTTCCATATTACCGAGCATGTTATTGATACTGGCCGGTCCTTTGGATTCTTCCATAATCGCATACTGCCGTAAACCCATAATAATCTGGAGGGGATCGATATTTACCGGACAAGCTTCTACACAAGCATTGCAGGTGGTACAAGCCCAAATTTCCTCTCTGGTAATGTGATTATCAAGTAAAGATTGGCCGTCGTCTACGAATTCTCCTTTGTTGTTATCCATGTTTTTACCCACTATCGCAAGACGATCGCGGGTGTCCATCATGATTTTACGTGGAGACAATAATTTGCCTGTGATATTGGCAGGACAGGAAGCAGTGCATCGTCCGCACTCGGTGCACGTATATGCATCCAGCAAATTTTTCCAGGTCAAGTCATGCACGTCTTTTACGCCAAATCGTGTCACCTCTCCCTCTGGTGGTGGCAATGATGGGTCCAGCATCGCTTTCACCTCAGCAGTTACAGTCGGCATATTGTCAAACTGTCCTTTTTGTTTCAAGTTACTGAAGTAGGTATTTGGGAAGGCCAATAAAATGTGCAAATGTTTGGAAAGTGGCAAGTAGTTTAAAAATGCCAAAACGCCTAAAATATGAAACCACCAAAAGAAGCGTTCCATGATAATCAGCGTGCCCACATCAGACGGTAGGATGCCGGTAAGAAACTGGCTTATTGGAAAGCTTCCTGCAGCTATATAATGTTCTGCTCCTAATCCTTGAAGTTTGTAATCGGCAGCATTCATAAAAAGAAACGCAGCCATCAACAGAATTTCTGCAACCAATATCAGGTTAGCATCTGTTTTAGGCCAGTTGTCTAATTCTTTTTGATTAAGTCGCTTTACCTTTAAAATATTACGACGGACCAAAAATAGGGCACAAGCAGTGAGTACTGAAAAAGCAAGAATCTCAAAACTGTAAATCAGAAAGCTATAGAAACCTCCCATAAATGCAAAAACGCGATGTGTGCCAAAGACGCCATCGGTAATGATTTCCAACATCTCTATATTGATGATCACAAAACCTACATATACAAATAGGTGCAATAGGGCAGGGATTGGTCTTTTGAACATCTTCTTTTGTCCAAAAGCAACCAATAACATGGTCTTTGCCCGTTCTGCTGCTGAATCAAATCGATTGACAGAGCGACCTAAACGAATGTTACGGTATATCTTTGACGCATTTTTGTAGAATAACCATCCCGCAAAAACTAATAACATCGCAAATAGGAGTTGAGCTATCATTGTTTTATAATCAGTATAACACAAATATATCAAATACTATAATACTATGCGTGCATAACATCCTATTTAGAAGAAATAAAAATTAGCATAAATTTGTAAGTACCCCGTTTTTCAGACAGCAAAATCTGCTATTTTCTAATTTATTTTAGTACTTCTTCAGCTTCGTTTTTGGATATTTTTCTGGCCGCTTCAATCGGCGTACGATTACCCAGCCCTTCGTGTGGCCTATGATTGTTATACTCCTGAATCCATTCATCGGTAAGATCTCTTACATCAGACAGGTTAAAGAACAGGTGTGCATCCAATATTTCTCTACGGTAGCTCCGGTTGAATCGCTCAATGTATCCATTTTGAGTTGGCTTCCCTGGTTGAGTATATTGAATAGTGATACCTTGTTTTTTGCACCACAAGTCGAAATGATGACTTGTGAATTCAGGGCCATTATCCACTCTGATGCTACAAGGCTTGCCTCTCCAATCCATTATCCTCTTAAAGTGCGGGTTACTCTTTGGGAACAAATAGAAGTACCTATTTCAATAGCAAGGGCTTCACGCGAACAGTCGTCCATAACATTGAAGGTTCTAAATCGGTTGCCAGAAGCTAAACTGTCACTCATAAAGTCCATACTCCATTTTTTATTGATGCTGATTTGCTGTTCTAAAGGTATTCGTTCTCGTGTAGGCAATCTGCGTTTACCGCGTCGCTTTATATTCATCTTAAGCAGCTTGTATACCCTATAAACCTTCTTGTGATTCCAAGGCTTTCCGTCTCGTCGAAGATAGGCGTAAAGCTTACGAAAGCCGTAAATTGGATGTTTTGAAGACAACGTTTCCAAAGCAGCGATAACAGCACTATAATCTCTCTTGCTGACGTAATAATATTGCGAACGACACATGCCGGTCATAGCGCAGGCTCCGGTAACGCTTAAACTATAATCCAAGATTAGTTCCTGAGTTAACTGTTTTTGTTCCCGGAGCCCCAGCCTTTTTTTGTGATGACCTCCTTTAAAATCTCATGACTAACGCTCAAATCAGCAAACATCTTTTTAAGGCGAGAATTCTCTTCTTCCAGTTCCTTTAAACGCTGCACATCCGATACTTCCATGCCTCCATAACGGCTTTTCCAGTTATAAAAAGTGCCTTTGCTTATGCCTAGTTCCCGACAGATATCTTCTGCTCTACGTCCTTCTTCACCCTCTTTAAGGGCACGGACAATCTGGGTTTCTGTAAAACGTGTCTTCTTCATTTTTCAACTTAAATTTAAACATTGTAGTTCAGTTTTAAGCTGTCTGTTTTTTTGGGACACTTACACACTTATAATGTAATATTTGCTGAAAACGAAAATAATTATGAACGCATTGTATTGGTTTCAATCCTTCCTGATTATGATACAGGAGAGCAGTGGAGTGAGGTCGACACTTTAAATGAAAAATTTCAAGAAGTGTCACTGACAGATCTTCAATCATTATTCGTGTCTAATGTTGGTTATGTAAATGAAAATATGACCAACATAGAGAGGAAGTACTACAATGAATATCACGTTATAGTGGAAAATAATGGAAAGCTATATAAAAGCAATAATTGTTTACTCGAGTTATTTGATATTAAATCTGTCGACCCTATAATACCCTCGACTTATGGACAACTCAACCTTAAGGATTCGGAATTGAAAATATCAGAGTACCTCGACTTTTTTAGCAAGTATTATCCAAATTATAATCCAGCATTATCTGGATATATCGATAATTCCAAAAAATTGAATTATCGTGAGTGGTGGCGCTTTTGGAGGGACTACTTAAGTAGTATCCTTAGAATAAATAATGACATAGGCTACAAGTTTTGGACAACTAGTTTTAATAATTCAAATCATAATCTTGATTTTAGTCGTGGAGTAGAAAGGTTAATTTACATTCCAGGCAAAGGGATTGTGGCAGGGTCATACGATTTTTATTTTAGGCCTTTATTTGAAACGAATGGAGATGGAGATGTTTTTAACAATCTGTTTTACAAGAATATGGTTGAAGAAAAAGTAGCGTTAGCTTCAGAATTGAGTTTTTAGACTTTAGTTTGACAACTCTTGCAAATTCTGTTTGAATAATATTTATGCTAAACTAGCAAAAGCGTCAGATAAAGCTTTAGCAAGGTGCTGGCTACAATATTTTGAGGTCGACTTCACTACTAAGCAGCGAAAATACTTCATGGTATCCAGACATCGTGAATTTAGACGACTTCATGAACTGGGAGAATGACGAATTTCGATTGTTGAAAATGCCATTTGAAGAAAAGCACCTTCTGGTTATAGTAGATGCTCTGGAAAATATCAGGGAAGAGGACTTGATTGGTGAGGTGTGGATATGAAAAAAGCCCCTCGCTGGGAGGGGCTATCTTTATCATCTATTCGTTGTGTGCGTAGAACTCAATCTTTTCATAGTTGTAGCCAGTCGCATGTGGCCCGCGTACTCTACTATAGAAATGATTAAAAGTAGGGGTATTCATAAATCTGTAAACAGGCACCGTAGGTGTGCCATTTGTTTGTGTAGGAGATTTATAAGCGTAAAATGCAATTAATTCATAATTGTAGCCTTCCAGTCTTTCGGCAGCCGGATTAGTCGTGTAAAAATGATCGTTCCATCTTTGATGATAGTATCTATAAACAGGTACTGTGTTAGGGGCTTGATAGTCGAATGCGTAAAAAGCAATACCATGATACTCCAAATGAGTTCCTGCAATATTTGGATCAAGATCTAATATGTGATTTTCATTGGTATTCCTATTTCCTCTAAAGTATTTTGAATGTACAGGTACCCTTTTGTAAAGATTTTGAATCTCTTTATTTCTAACATAATCCTCTACATATTTTTTTACTTGCTGCTTTTTATTAGGGTCGGAGATAAATTCATAAATAGGAACTAGGCCATCTGACCCAAAGTCAATGAGTTTTGAGTTTTCTTTAGTTATACTATTCTGCCAATTAGTTTTATTAAAAACTGTATTTGTAATTTCAAGGTTGATCTCTCCGACAAGTTGATGCCTAGTATCTCCTCCAATGGTACTATATGCAAGTGTTCTATTGTAATTATGAGATGCATCTGTTTCGCTTACATCGCTGGAAGTTCCAACTTCAACATTAAATTTAGATGCTGTCACTTTTGCACCAGCGCGAGCGGCAGCTGTTCTATTTGAGTGCCGCGTTTCGGCTTGATACGATATATTCAATCTACCGCCAGTGTAAATATGAGTCATTACATGTGTTCCGTAAAACCTCACTAATTCCTGAGGAGTATAAGTTAGGACATCACTCTTGAAATTATCGTCTAGATGTGGCATCAAAGTCGCAGCGGTCCCATTCATATTTATGCTCCGTTTTGTAACGGTGAAATAGTATGTGCTATAAATATATTTTGCATCAAAATAATTAGAAGAAGTATCTAGTCTGCTGAAAGATGCGCTCAATTCGATGCCGAAAATTTTGAAACCAGCTCCAGCATTTACTCTTCTTGACATTTTTTGACTATAGCTAGATGCATTTTCACCGTATTCTTCCCAACTATCTGTTCCAGATGGTTCAGTATCTTGCAGGCGGCCTGCAGCTTTAACTTTTCTCGGATCAATAACAGGGCCTTTGGCAGATTTTTCATTAGAGTAACGACCTGTAATGTCGTAGCCAAACCCAGAGACGTTATACTGGTTGTAGGTTACTGATCTAGGAGTGGTAGCTCTTTTCCCCGACTCGGTACCGTCAGTGATTACGGATTTCTGACAGCCAATTGCAAATAAGACCACAGTTGAAATTGTTGCCAATTTGGCAAACAGATTGATTTTCATAAAATATTAAGTTAAAATTTCATAATGCAATTGCGTATAATTATTTTAATTATACCAATGGCGGCAAAAATATAAAAATTAGTGGCATTAATAGCTAATTAGGTGTTATCTCAATATGATATTTTTACCCAGCATGAGTAAATAATTGGTGTGTAGTTATTTACACCGGTCCCACCAGAACCTCCAAATGAAACATCATCTTAGCTCCAAACTTTGCACGTATTGCGACAAGATGTTTTTCTATTGAACTAAGGCTGTGCGGTTTGATGCCTTCAGCATAGAACTCTTCGGAGATATATCTTTGTGTTTGTCCTTGCTTCAATTTATTGATAAGTAGTATTTCGAATTTGGTTAATGTGGGCATGGTGTGAAGGTAGGGAGAAAAAGTAAATTCAGAATGTTCTAAATTTGCAAAAGAGCACCTGTTGCTTATATCAGGTGCTTTGGAGAATATTGGGGGAGAGGATTTGATTCGGGAAGTATGGGTAAAAAAAGCCCCTCGCTGGGAGGGGCTTAAAAAATGATGTTTATTTACTAATTATTAGGTACATAAAACGATATTCCCAAATTCCTATAGTCGCGCTCTCTCATGTTTGCATTAGTTCCGAAGACGTGATCTAACATTTGATTACTCCAATAACAATATACAGCGGAAGTACTTTTTCCTATAGTGTTTGTGGAGTTTGGAAACGCGTAAAATGCTACACCTTCATATGTGAAACCTGTCATACCTTGGCTACTAGGATTGCCAGTTGTGTAGAAATGATTAAAGTTAGCGTGGTGATTATACCGGTGAACGGGTACTGTACCGGGAACTTGATAGTCATACGCGTAAAAATATGGCCCTTCGTTTATACCTGTGCCCCACTCGCCATTTGGGTTTAAAGTCAAAACATGATTGACTCCTTTGCGGTTTCCGTTCTGATTTCCGTAATATAACATTCCATAGACTGGAACTCGATTGTATGAGTTTTGAATCTCTCTACTTCTAATATATTGCTCAACATAAACTCTTACTTGCTGCTTTTTGGCAGGATCTGATATGAATTCATAAATAGGAACTAAGCCGTCTGATCCAAAGTCAATTAGTTTTGAGTTTTCTTTAGTTATACTATTCTGCCAATTAGTTTTATTAAAAACTGTATTTGTAATTTCAAGGTTGATCTCTCCGACAAGTTGATGCCTAGTATCTCCTCCAATGGTACTATATGCAAGTGTTCTATTGTAATTATGAGATGCATCTGTTTCGCTTACATCGCTGGAAGTTCCAACTTCAACATTAAATTTAGATGCTGTCACTTTTGCACCAGCGCGAGCGGCAGCTGTTCTATTTGAGTGCCGCGTTTCGGCTTGATACGATATATTCAATCTACCGCCAGTGTAAATATGAGTCATTACATGTGTTCCGTAAAACCTCACTAATTCCTGAGGAGTATAAGTTAGGACATCACTCTTGAAATTATCGTCTAGATGTGGCATCAAAGTCGCAGCGGTCCCATTCATATTTATGCTCCGTTTTGTAACGGTGAAATAGTATGTGCTATAAATATATTTTGCATCAAAATAATTAGAAGAAGTATCTAGTCTGCTGAAAGATGCGCTCAATTCGATGCCGAAAATTTTGAAACCAGCTCCAGCATTTACTCTTCTTGACATTTTTTGACTATAGCTAGATGCATTTTCACCGTATTCTTCCCAACTATCTGTTCCAGATGGTTCAGTATCTTGCAGGCGGCCTGCAGCTTTAACTTTTCTCGGATCAATAACAGGGCCTTTGGCAGATTTTTCATTAGAGTAACGACCTGTAATGTCGTAGCCAAACCCAGAGACGTTATACTGGTTGTAGGTTACTGATCTAGGAGTGGTAGCTCTTTTCCCCGACTCGGTACCGTCAGTGATTACGGATTTCTGACAGCCAATTGCAAATAAGACCACAGTTGAAATTGTTGCCAATTTGGCAAACAGATTGATTTTCATAAAATATTAAGTTAAAATTTCATAATGCAATTGCGTATAATTATTTTAATTATACCAATGGCGGCAAAAATATAAAAATTAGTGGCATTAATAGCTAATTAGGTGTTATCTCAATATGATATTTTTACCCAGCATGAGTAAATAATTGGTGTGTAGTTATTTACACCGGTCCCACCAGAACCTCCAAATGAAACATCATCTTAGCTCCAAACTTTGCACGTATTGCGACAAGATGTTTTTCTATTGAACTAAGGCTGTGCGGTTTGATGCCTTCAGCATAGAACTCTTCGGAGATATATCTTTGTGTTTGTCCTTGCTTCAATTTATTGATAAGTAGTATTTCGAATTTGGTTAATGTGGGCATGGTGTGAAGGTAGGGAGAAAAAGTAAATTCAGAATGTTCTAAATTTGCAAAAGAGCACCTGTTGCTTATATCAGGTGCTTTGGAGAATATTAGGGAAGAGGATTTGATTGGTGAGGTGTGGGTATAAAAAAACCCCTTGCTACGAAGGGGCTTATATGGCATATAGATCCTGTTAAGAATCTTCTAAATCACCGCCTGGTCCTGCGCCGAACTGTTTTGTAAATGTATAGGTCTGCCCACATGTAGTTGTAACTACAGCCGTAACAGTAATCATTTTATTTACATACGGATCCCAACTCGTTACATTAAGTACAGCATATTGCTTTTCTTTGGTCGTAAAGATCGAAGACGTATTTGAATTAGTCACTGTCCAATCGACAGATTGTATAGCTGATAAGGGCGCTCCAACTTGTCCATCAGCAATCAATGAAAATGTGAAGCTTCCTGCTCCATTAACATTTTCCCACTGCACGCCAGTTATTTGTGAGCCAATTAAGATATTCTTGTATACGCTCGTATTTGCTGCATTGGTATTTTGCGCATGTATTGTCAGTGTTCCGGATTGTGAACCAGTTCGTTGAACTCTATAAGTAGTTTCACTTAACTTGGTGATAGTTGCGATCCCCGGTGTTCCACCCAAAGTGACACTATTAGCATTCGCTACTTCAAATATTGCATTGCTGCATATAACATCTGGTCCGCTGATTGTGGCCTGTGGAGCTTGGTATACTACCTCCCAACCACCTGCGGATTGGTTAGCCGACCATTTTGCCCCATCAAGTCCATAGTAGCGATATCTTAGAAAGAGTCGACCGTCTTTGTTATTTGGTTGAAGTCGTATGGTGTATGCTTTTGGTGTGCTTAATTGTGATGAAAATTCATTTGCCGCAACACGAATGGAATCACTTACAAGAACCTCTGCACCATTAGGTCTGCGAAGTACAAATATGGCCTGAACCATTGGATTAACGCTGACTCCAATATCTTTACCAAATGTGACCATGCCAGTTATTTGTGTAATAGTGGATGGGTCAGTATAACGGATCTGACCATTCGTTACATGGCTGGATCCTATGATATCCCCGCGAGTCGTGACCTGACCACTTTGAGCTTGAACTTTTATTATAGATAAAAGTAAGATTGTAGTAATAAAGATTATTTTTCTCATTTCTGCTCAAAGTGTAAAAGTGTAGGTAAAATTTCTTCAATATTCCATTTATTTTCATATCCATGGATATAAAATGCCCTTGATTCTTCGTCATATCCTATTTCAGATATATCACGTTGAAACCAAGTTACAGCAAGACCTTTCAAATGGTTAATTTGGTAAGATTTACCGTCTATGGTAATTTCACTCTTATCCGTAGGTTCACTCACAGATTCTTTCTGACAGGAGCTTAGTGCTAGGCAAAGCCCAACACATAAGGTTAACAGTTGTTTATTCATAATGATCAAGTTAGTACGTTCTCAATATAGGGAATAATTACTCAATAGGAAGTTGTGTAGATGTAACTTTACGGTTACCCTAGTTTTAATTGCCCTACCATCACCCCCCAAATGAAACATCGTCTTAACACCAAACTTTGAACGGATTGCGACAAGATGTTTTTCGACCGAACTGAGGATGTGGGGTTTGATACCCTTGGCAAAGAACTCTTCGGAGATCTCTCTTTGAGATTTTCCTTCGCTCAATTTTAATAAGTAGCTTTTCGAATCTTGTAAGTGTGGGAATAATGCGAAGGTACAAGGGGTTTAGATGAAATGCAAATATTAATTCTATGCAGATTTAAACACTGTACCACTTTTTTGGTGATATTTATACTTAATGGTTTTTTTAAAATAATAAATTCTATATTAGGGGAATAATTAACACTTCACCTATTATGAAATTTTATAATTATATAACCATTTTTGCACTAATTGTTTTGTCTAGCAGCGTTATTTTATCGTGCACAAAAGAAAGTTATGTAGACGATAGAGAGTTGTCCCTTGAGGATAGTGTTTTGGTAAAAGCAAAACAGTGGTTTAACAGAGGGGCAAGGAGTGCTACCAGCAATTCTGATATAAATCTTTTAGGGCTAATTCCGAAATGGGATAGTCATAAGTTGCGAAAAAACACATATGGCCAATCAATTGTATCTGTACCTTTAGGAAATAAAGGTAATGCAAGAGCATATCTCTATCAGTTAGTAGTTGTCATAGATGGTCAGGGTCAACCTCATGGGATTATAAAAGAGTTTGAAAAAAACCCTTTTATTGGAAATTCACCAATGAAAATATATACGGGTGACGGGAAATTGTATATGGAGGGATTATATGTTTTAGAAACGAAAAGTCTACGAGTTTTAGATGCCAATAAAATTCCTAATTTGAATATAAGTACAGCGAGTAAAAAAAGTTCTGTAGAGCGAAGAACGAATGGAGGGTATTTCCCTGATGATCCGGATTGGCAGATCGACATAGATGAAATACCTATTCCTCCGCCAACAGCACCTACACCACCACCACCACCATCCCCAAATCCCCCTGGTAACGGCGGAGGAGGTGGTGGATGCAGCGGATGCGGTGGCGGAGGTGCTGGTGGACATTACCAGCCTGATCCCTACGCTCCGGTTGAGCCCGATTACGGTGAGAATCCTAATGAACCAGAGCCGCCAGAAGAACACTTTGAAATACTTGATTCTTTACAGGGGTACCCTTGTGCACAAAATATTTTAAATCAATTGCCAAACCTGAAGAATCAAATATCGGAATGGCTCGTTAACGAATTTGGCGGAATTGAAAATGATTTGGTGTTTAGAGCAGTCACAACACTACCGGATAATGTAGATGGCTATTGGAACACAAATAATCAGATAGGCACGATGCAAACTATTACTTTAAATGGAAATATGTTGAATACTGCTTCTAAAGAATATATATTAGTTACTATGTATCATGAAGCATTGCACGCATATATTTATCTTGAAAAGACCAGGCTTAGTCCAGAATTATTCTTCGCTAAATATAGTGAATGGTCTGAAATTAATTTGCAAGGTGTCCCAAAGTACGTAACCACACATTCGCAATTTAGAGACCTTATGACACATCTTGTATCTGCAATAAAAGCATATAATCCAAATATTTCCGATTACGATGCGGAAGTGCTAGCAAAAACCGGGGTGGTGAGTAGCATGAGTGATCTCGACATTAATAAAAACAAATCTTATAAAAATGGAAATTCTGGAACGAAATGCCTTAATTAAAGCTGCTATTACCTTCATTTGTTTTCTCGTTCCTATTTATTTCTGCGAAGCGCAAGAAAAGTATTTTGTACTGGACGAAGAGCATTCATCGTATAATATTAAGAGTTATACGCTTGACACTGAAGATCTTTATGCATTCAATTCGCAAGTCGAAATATTTAATATATTTCCAAAATATAAAACTAATACAAGGGATGACAGAGAGATAATATTGTTTAGTGTATTGCCAGACGTCACATCATTAAAATTGTGGAATAAAGTTGACTTATCTGAAATAGTTGTCGATACAATTAGTTTTAAAGACTTATTGGCACTAAAACAATTATCATTGTATGAGTTATATTCTGGAACATACAATGAGCACAACAAATTCTTCAACAAATACAAAGTTGTTGTAAAACGAAATGGAGAATATTATATGGCTTGCAATACATTGCTTCAGTTTTTCGCATTACGGGATAAGCCTGATATGTTCAATGCAGTTTGGGGTACAATAAATAAGGATCAAACTCCAGTTACATTGAAGTCGGTTGCAGGATATTATAAAAGTATTAAGAGCGATTTTCCTTTAGTAAGTTATTCCGACGGCTATTCTGCTTTTGATCGGTTGAGAGATCGAAAAGAGTTTCTTTCCAAAAAATTTAAAATTGGGAAGTTAAATGCGTATCAGTTCTGGTCTTTAACAGATTGGCATATGCCATCTCATGCTTATGAGGTTGACAGAGGTATTGATAGGTTTGTCTATATTCCAGGAAAAGGTATTGTAGGAGGATCATTTGACTTCTATTTTTATTATCACCGGAACATTATAAATTTGAACATGGCAAAATTCAGGGACAATATCTACTCTGAAAGGGTTATGATCGCTAATGGCATATCAGATTGGTCAGATTAAGTCTCGACTATTTTAGAAAAGTAAAAATGGCTCGATTTGCTCTGAAGTAAGTTTAATCACTTGTTATATATTGAGTGTTATTTAACTGACACTAGCCAATTCCTCTGGCCAGTTTATTTTGCTTTGCCGCGTCAAGGTGATATTGCTATTCTGCCAGTTAGCTTGTTTGAACGACATCACTTTTATAGACAATTGCTCCAGCTCTCTTACTGTGCATCCGCACAAGCTTGCTACCTCATAGTAGGACATTCCCATACCGTGGAGTAGTTCTAGTGCGGATGCTGCTTCTTGTTTGGTCATTTTTATCGTATCTTGCTGATATGAAGGATTTAAAACCACACAAGCAAGATCCTGAAAAATTGGATAATCATCCCTACAATTGTGAAGATGAAGAGCCATATAAATGGGATAAATACCTAAAGTATGCGGTCAAAATATTGTTCATCTACTTTCTGGTTTCCGTTGCTTACCGCCTTTACCAAGGAGAAAACTTCTTTGATATCGTAGGAGGATTTCTTAAGCATGCCGGGTTTGGTTGGTAGGTATTAATTTGCGCTCTGCAGCTGATCGTAAATCTTCCGAACCTGACCGATATTGCTATCGACAAGCTTCTTGATGTCCTCATTGTATTCCGAAGCTTTATTGTGTAATCCGCGAGATTGGATGATCTGCATTTCTTTCAGTGATAATTCCACTGTCTCAACCGGTACGCCTTTCACGAGCGCGCTGAAGATTAAAGAATCCTGCTTTTTAAAGTAATCACCAGTAAATACACAATGCTTATGGATCTCACTTTCTCGGACGAATTCCTTTACAGATTCCAAAACCTTCACTGTCACGTCACCTCTTACGAAACACAAACCAAAGAAAGCCTGCTTATCTTTTAAGTATTGCTCTTCATTGTCCCTTGCGCGTCGCATCTTCTCTGCTTCCGATCGTTTTCGGTCCATTTCACGAACTTTTTTGACGTAGCGATCGTGTTCTTTGGTAAGATTTTTAGGGCAAACATATTTTGGACTTCGCAGATCCTTCCGGCATCTCGTAAGTAATCCCAGGTAATCGTAATACATCTGCGCATCTTTGACCTTGTATTTATTGCGAATGCAGATCTTGATTGAATCCCAGAATCTATAGGCACCGCCATTGCCTCTTTTTATCTCCTGAAAGAACATAGAATACTGACCGACTTTGAGTAGAGTCTCCGCGCGGTTATTGTTTTCAAGTAGCGTGAAGAATGTATAAGGAGAAATCCAGTGCAGATTACCTTTAAACCCAAGCTTTTTGAATATTGGCAATATCTTGTAACCTGCACAGACTTTGTCTACACTGTATTGATAGCAATAGGAATACGCATTCCGTCTCACTTCTAGATCACCAGCGAATGATTCACCAAACATATTGCGAGCGCGTGCCACAATGTGATTTTTCCCTTCAACATTGAAGAAGTGCTGGTAAATCTCATATACAAAGTGCCGGACAGGTTCGCCGGCTCGATGATGGCCATAAACTTCAATAGTCCGAGATACTTGCACTCCATCAACAACATCTAGAATCGCCATCAGCTTACGCTGTGTAAACTTTCGTTTCCGGGTTACTTCTATTTGAAGCTTCGTGTTGCAATGTGGACACATGCACCGCTTGTGTGTAGTGTGATCCTCGAAAAATTCTCCGCAATCCATACAGGTAATACCTTTCTTTGATCGATGGGCAATATGGTCCAGCACTTTGCTATAAGCGAATTCTTCTTGCTTCTTACTGATAGGGGGAAGTTCTTTGCTTAATCCCCAAATCCGATGCTGTATCTTGGTTGCATAGCTAAAACATGGTTAATTGATTCTTAGAAATTATCGTTTCGTCCTTTTTGATCGGCTTTTTGGTTTTTACCTGTTGTACGGGCTTTTCCGTAGATGCAGGCTTTTCAATACTGCGATTGATGATCACTTTACCGCTAATAGGCTTTCCAACTTCGATCTGTTCCTCATCGTAGTAATGCATGGCCATGCCGAAGATCTCGTCATCTGCAAAGCCCATTTTGCCCGAGGACTTCACTGTATTTAGAATGTAAGTAATGCAGTCCTCAATCTTCTTTTCAGGATTGGCGAAAGTCTTTGCGAAGTTGCTGTCGGTGGCAGCCATACCAGTCAGATGACTTTGGATGATGTCTTTGAATGCGTCTGTTACTTGCATGATGCACCTCCTTTCAGCATTTCCACTACATCCTCTGATACTTCCACTTCTTCCAGCCAGTGAGTGTAGCCAATTTCCATGAGGTGCTGCCGATCTTCAAGCTCTATGAGACGTAGTGGTATTGCATGCTTAACGTTGCAATTATCGATGAATATCAATTTTTCCAATGGATGCTGATTCCCAATCACCGGCATACGCTCAGCGATTGGTACTGGTATATATAGTTTAGGCATGGCTTTCTCCTTTCAAAGTGTTAATGTCAATAGCTAGTCCGGCATCGATTAGGCCGAATACGTCAATATTATCTTTAAAAAATAGTCGATACTCTTCGTAGGATATCGCAGTCCATCCGATAACCTTATCACAAACTTCTACTGAAAAGTGGTTTTTATCTGGCTCGCAGTTGATCCTAAAACCTTCTAAATCTTGATCTATGTTTTCTTTGAACCAATCAATTGTTAGATCGGATAGGGGGCGAAGTATGGGTTTGCATTTGATGTGCGGTAATGTAATTTTTTTAGAATCTTGAAAGTAGGTTATCCCAAAAAAATGGTCGGTGCCTATTTCCAATCTTTTTAATTTCCTTATGCCTAGTACGGCTTTTACTTTTAACCCATACGGCAAGTAAGGCGCGAGATGTTCTAGTGTTAGCTTATCCATTAGATACCTCGCTTTCCAATACAGCCCAACCTTTGTCTACTTGCTCCTCAACTGATACTCCGTTCCATTCCCAAGCGTATCCGTTACGACGTAGAAAATCGACGACGTTAATCCACTGTTGGCCTGTTAGCTTGCTTGTTTTCTCGTAATAGGTGAATATCTGCTTTACCATATTTGGGTTCATGTAACCTCTCATGTATGAGGTTTCCTCAACTAATGGCAATAACTCTTTTAAATGCTGTTCGCTTATTGCTGATAGGGGTTTGAGTTGTAAATGATAGTTTTTAAACTCTTCTATAAACGTTTCGCATACTTTGCATGAAGGGGAATTGGGGTATTTGCTTTCTTTTAGCGCTATTTGCCCCCAATAAACGGTAAAGAACTTCGCTTTATTTTCTAGTGTGTTATCCATTGCTTACCTCTCTTTCTTGGTGTATGTTGCCGATGACTACAAATCTGGGAGAGAAGGACAATAATATACCTTGCGATCTATCCATACTGACTAAAGTGAAGTTTGTATTCATGTACTCTACAATTCTTCGGCTTTCTCCATGCAATCCAGTGTCGCCTTCAAATATTTCTACCCCTGCACTATCCAATCTACCGGTGAACTGGCCGACTGATTCGGGTATGACTTGAAACGTGTCATAGGTTAATCCGTACTTTTTTATTTGCTGTATGCAATGCTTTAGACCTATTTCAAAAGCGGTGTTATGTGTTGTCATAAACAAAAAGCCATACACCCACCCTTTACCATCTGTCCGCAGGCCGCGGAACTTTATTTCTCTAGTCATTGCTTCCTCCTTTCCCCTTCACCGGCTTAGCCAGATAAGGTGATGTGAATGATTTATATTCTTTTGCTTTTCTCTCTGCCCAGGTACGTTTGATCTCATCGTCTGTTCTGGGATCATCCGAATTGACATACACTGACATACTCATGAAGGGTATGTCGACTTTACGCTGCTGGCTAGGATCATACTCGCGTGTGGTATACACCCTGGCACGGCCACTCACCTTAACTTCGCCCTTTTGCATGTGTGGTGCCTCTCTCATGATTCCACCTCCTCACGTTCTGGTGCGATATCGTAGACGCCAGTGGCAACCTGTATAGCCGACGCTTCTATCTGATCGAGCGCTGAAATGGTTCCTTGATTCCTCATGATAGCATTTCGATGAAAAGGGTTAGCATTCGGACGATGTTAATCCGATCGAGATGATCTTCCTTATTGCCGTGAAGTAGGATGACTTTGGAAAATCCAACAACGCATAGCGTACCGAGTTGAGTTTCTAAGGAGTGGTAATGCTCATTGGAATTTGCCCAAGCCAGACCATTATCTGTAAAGCCAAGTTCGCGAAGCGCGTATGGATGAAAGGTGTTATTCGATACTTTACCAGTAGCTTCTACCGGCTGCGGTATTTTTTGAAGTGTGTAATTGTTTGCTGTGTTCATTTCTTAAAGTTTTGAAATGGTCACTCGCAAAATCGGGGAGGTCTAATCGGCGAATGGCAGAATAATCATTTGAGAATTCATATTCACACCACCCTGATCGGATAAGCCGCTTAACTCCCAAAGTAAATCCATCTGGATCTTTCGGGGCAAGGCTGCTTATGGCAATCGTATCGCCTATATTAATCGTCATCAATTTTTTGAGAACCAGTTTGTCAAAGTCAAGCCTCATAACATTTTAATTGTGACGTACTGATGCAAATGAATAAACATGTCGCGACATGTCAAAATATAATTCAAAATAATATATTGTTGGGGGAGGGGAGAGATCCGTAAAGAATAACGCTAGATGCGCATTACTTTTTCGAAAAAGATTTACAAATAGTTTATAATTTAATGAGTGAGGTTGTATAACTGTCTGTTTTGTTGATATTTAAATTTTAATTTGTGTTTTAAGAAATAAAAATTGCGGAATATATTGCATAAAAAAAGCCACTACACAAGGTGTGCAGTGGCTTTGTAAGTTTTTAAAGAAGGAAAAATTAGATTCCCAATTTCGATTTTACATCCGGTGTCAAATCGTCACCTCCATCGAAATAAAATACACTTCCGCTAGCTAAGTCTAATACATAAGCATAGCCTTTGTCTTTTGCTACCGTATTGATGGCGTTGATTACCTTTGTTTCGATTGGGTTCATCAACTCTTGGTATTTCTTTTGTAATTCTTCTTGAGCCTGACCGTTAGTCGCCTGAATCCGTTCTTCCATTTGACGCATCTCTGCTACAAGACCTTGGATTTCAGTATCCAAAGTAGTTTTATTGGCTTCACTGCGATTCATCGCTTTCTCGTTTGCTTCTGTTTGTTTTTTCTGGTACAGCTCCAACATTCCTTGATACTCTTTCTCTTTAGTTTCTCTCAAGGTCTGTATTTGGGTTTGCGCAGTTTTAAATTCTGGCGTAGCTTGCATCAACTCTTGAGAGTTAATGTGTCCAATTTTTTGTTGAGCATTCGTCACTTGTGTAGCCATGAATAACCCCGCTGCTACAGCTACACCTTTCCATACATTTTTCATCATTTTCATGTTAATCATAAATCTTATACTGCGATAAGTTTGTTGTTTATTTTGTTAATCTTATTAGTTTGCGCAATTATACTAAAAAAATCTTAATCTGCTAGTTTCGGATCTGGCTTGAAACCAAGCTTCGTGATCACCGCATTACTTTTATCCAATGCTGGATTAGCAAATAGGAAGGTTGTCTCCGGACCTTTATCCAAAATCAAGTCCAAACTTTCTGATGCAGCAAGATCCTGAATTGCTTTGGTAAGGCGTTGCTGTATCGGTTGGATGAGTTGAGCACGTTGTTTGAACAATTCGCCTTCAAAGCCAAAACGCTGACGTTGCAAATCTTTTACTTCTCGTTCTTTATTAACGATTTCATCTTCACGACGTCTACGCATGTCATCGTTCAGTAGGGTTTGGTCGTTCTGATACGCTTTATACAAGCGTTCAATCTCTGCGTATTTACCATCTACCTCTTCTTGCCATTTTGTAGAAAGCTCGTCCAATTGCTTTTGAGCGGCCGCATATTCAGGAATGTGTTTTAAAACATATTCCGAGTTTACGTAAGCTAGTTTCTGTTGCGCATAACTTGCACTAAACGTTAGCGCTAGAAGTGCCGTAATCATGAGTATCTTTTTCATCGATATATGCTTTAATTTTCTACTGTTATATTCTTCTGACAATCGAAACTTCAAAAAGTTTAAATTATCCATCTATTAACTAGTCCCATCACAAAGTAACAAAAAATAATCTTGCTTAAAAGGGACTGTCGTCCATTTTTAACTTAAATTTAACTGATGTCGCCCGTGCTCAGTTTTGTTTGATCATGTTTAAAGAAGAGCATCTCATGCGAGTGTCTGTAAAACAGAAATGGTTACCCATTAGAAGGTAACCATTTCTGTTTTATATAGAACTCTAGGCTAGAAACCACCCATATTTTGTATAATACTAAATGTAAAGTTTTGTCTCCAGCGACTTTCCGGCATGCCTGGGATCGGATCGAATGCGTGTCCGTAATCGATACCCAACATACCAAAGATTGGTAAGAATATACGAGCACCTATACCAACAGTACGACGTACCTTGAAAGGATTAAATTCGCGAAATGTATTCCATGTATTACCCGCTTCAGCAAAGGCTAACGCAAATACAGTAGCTTGCTCATTCAACATAATTGGATGGCGGAGCTCTAACTGGTATCTTGCATAAATTGGAGAACCAGAACGTACCGCTATATTTTGCGCATTACCCCCGCCAGTAGATTCTGGAATGACGGTACCATTGGCATAACCACGCATCGCTATAATCTCTGTACCTTGTAGGAAGTCAAAACCCTGCATACCATCACCACCTAACACAAAACGCTCGAATGGAGAAATAGGCGCATCACCACCATACATACCTAGGTAACCAAACTGTGCTTGCGATTTCAAGACCAATTTTCCAGCAATAGTGGTATACCATTGGGAATCAAATTTCCATTTGTGGTATTCTACAAATTTGTAGACTTCATTGGCCGGTGCGGTCGCATAGTCCACGTTATTCCATAACGAATACGGTGGAGTCAGTTGTACGCTCAAGCGAATATTAGAACCAGAGGTAGGGTAGATCGGTGCATCCACGGTATTACGACTAATCTCCTGCGTAAAGTTAATGTTATAAGAATCTCCATCTGCAAATAAGAACAATCCCGCATAGTTGTTCAATACATAGCGTTGGAAGGAAAGAGAGCTATTGATCTGAAAATAACGATCAGGCCATTGTAAACGCTTACCTAAAGTGGCAGTTACCCCGTGCATGTTGATGAATGGCGCATTTTCTCTTTCTACCCATTGCGAACCTTGAAAAAACATCTCGCGCATGTTCGATACGTAGGCATTTAAACCAAAGTAAATAGGTTTTTTACCGCCCAACCAAGGTTCCGAGAAGGAAAGATTATAGGATTGGTATCTTCTTCCGGACGTTTGTCCACGAATACTCAATTTTTGCCCATCTCCACGTGGAAGTGGCCTCCATGAATCTTTTTTGAAGAAGTTGCTGGTGGAGAAGTTATTGAAGTTCAACCCCAATGTACCGATAACTTGTCCGGCACCATAACCACCGGATAATTCTACCTGATCGGAAGCTTTTTCTACCACAGTAAATTCCAAGTCAGTGGTACCTTCCTCCATATTCAGATTTTTGGCAGGATTGGGCGTGATCTTTTGTTCATCGAACATGCCGAGTTGTGAGATCTCCCGAATACTACTTACTAAGGCTTCTCGAGAGTATTTCATCCCCGGTTTAAGGAATATCGAACGAAGTACCACACGGTCATTTGTTACATCATTTCCTTTCAAGATCACATTGTTGATGGTGTATTGCTTACCTTCAAACATTTGGATTTCCAAATCTATGGTGTCTTTATCTATGCGTTTGATGATGGGTTCTATAGAGAAAGTCAAGTAACCATCGTTCTGATAAAGTGCGGCGATATCGTCACTGGCGCGAGTAGGCCCCATTAGGCGGGCATGGATTTTTTCTTCGCTATAAATATCACCTTTATTGATACCCATAATTAGGTTCAGGATCGAGTCTTGGTATTTAGAGTTACCTGTCCAGGTGATATTTCCCACGTAGTAACGAGGCCCTTCATACAAATCAATGTCTATAGCAATTTCCTTTTTACCGTAGCGCCAGATACTGTCTCGTAGAATTTCGGCATCACGATAACCCCTGTCCTGCATTTTAGCAATCAGGTTTTCTTTTGCTTCCTGGTATTTATCTTCTTTAAAACGACCCGGCCCAAAGATGCGGAACCAAGCGCGAGGCTTTACGCCTTTAAGGAATTTACGCAATTGGCGTTCAGAAAAATTTTCTGAACCCGTAAAGTTTACTTTACGTACTTTAATTTTACTGTTTCTGTCTACTTTAGCTGTAACGACTTCGTAGTTTGTCTGTGCGGAGTCTGGGGCAGTGGTGATTGTGATATCCGGATATAGATAAGATTTCTCTCTTAAATACTTCTCAATAGTACTTCGTGTGGTACGAAGTAGGTTCTCGTTTACAATCTTACCTGATCCGGCATTCAGACGTTTGCGTACCTCCTCTGCTTGGCTCTTTTTTAGGCCTTCAACATTGATGCCTGCCAAGCGAGGTCTCTCTACCACTCGGATCTCTAAAAAGATGTTTTCTCCCTGAATGCTTGTTGCATATAACTGTACCTCTTCGAAAAGATTTTGCGCCATCAAGTCTTTGATTACGTTCGCAGTTTGCTCGCTAGGAACCTCGATATACTGGCCTACTGTTAACTTGGAAATGGTAATCAAAACGTCCTTATCCAGGTACTCTACTCCCTTCACATCCACACCACCTATCACAAAGTTTTTCTGATTTAGATAAGAAAGCTCGTTAGGATCACTAAGATTTATAGGGCGATTTCCGGGCGTTTGAGCCTCAGCAGAATAAAAAATGGAAAGTGCGGAGATTATAAAGGCGAGTTTAACAAATATGTGCTTCATCTACTAATTATTGTCGGTGCTAAAGTACACCAATCTCTTGTTAATTTATGTTAAAAGACCGATCGCCAGCTTTAAGAAGTGTTAAAACGGGTTGAAGGTGCAAAAGTAAGCAAATCTTATAATTGTTCACTAGTCTTGCCGAATCTTCTTTCTCGGTTCTGGTAGTTATATATGCATTCGTAAAGATGCTCACGTGTAAATTCAGGCCACATGATGGGTAGAAATGCCAATTCGGTGTAGGCTAACTGCCATAGCATGAAATTACTGATGCGCTGTTCACCACTGGTACGAATCATCAGATCGGGGTCAGGAAGCCCCGTTGTGTACAAACTTTCCGAAAACAGTTTGTCGTTTATATCTGTTATATTGATTTCTCCAGCTTGTGCGCGTTGTGCAATCTTTTTGGTTGCTTGTATTATTTCCGCGCGCGCGCCATAGCTCAAGGCCAATGTAAGGGTACATACCGCATTATCATCGGTCTGGTTAATGGTTTCCTGCAGTGTGCGCTGGCAGTGTGCGGGAAGGTCATCAATATTGCCAATAGCATGGAGTTTTACCCGATTTTTTTTGAATGTTTCGACCTCATTAGATAAAGAGTGAACGAGAATTTCCATCAACGCCTGCACTTCTTCCTTTGGTCTGTTCCAATTTTCGGTAGAGAAGGCATATAAAGTAACAAAGGGTACCCCAATCTCCACACACCCCTCTAGCGTCTCTCTAACAGAATTAACACCATTCTGATGGCCAAAAACACGGTCTTCTCCTTTCTCTCTCGCCCAGCGTCCGTTACCATCCATAATGATAGCGATGTGTTGAGGTAGCGTATCCTTATTAATTTTGTCTTTGAAATCCATTCTTAAATCGTCAAAATGACTTTTGTTGGCCTAATATTGGGCGTAAAGATAGGCTTTTTTAATGAAGTCCTCCCGACCATTATGCGAAGACGGTCTCATCGTTTAATTTAAAATAGTACTAGATCCGTTAACCGAGCTTAATAATTACGTACATCCAGTCCCCATAATAATTTTTCACGCAAGATGCTGAAGTATTGATCTTTTTTAAGTCGGATCAGGTTAATTTCAAAATCCGCTTTTTTTATTTTTAAAGTCGTGGTGCTGGGTAAGGTCTTACTTCTGGAGTCGCAGCTCAAAATATATTTTTCTGTACGACTGTCTATCTTTAGGTCGAGTTCAGACTCAGCAGATATGACGATTGGCCGCACATTGAGATTGTGTGGAGAAACTGGTGTAATTACAAAATTGCCACTACCAGGCATGATAATTGGCCCTCCGCAACTTAAAGAATAGGCTGTAGAACCTGTAGGCGTTGCAATAATCAATCCATCTGCCCAGTAATCATTTAATAACTGCTGGTCTAGATTTGCTTGTACAGTAATCATAGCCGAGGTGTCGTATTTGAAGACTGTAATATCGTTTAAGGCGAAGTTTTCGTCGCCGAACAGCTCATCCTCTGGACTCGATACAGACAGCACGCACCTGGATTGTGTGGTGTATTCTCCATTCAGTATTTCTTCCAAAGCTTGCTCTATATCATGCTTGGCAATATTTGCCAAAAAACCGAGTCGGCCAAAATTGATTCCTACGATTGGAATTCCAGAGTCCCGAATCAGGGATACCGCAGACAGCATGGTGCCATCTCCACCTAACCCCAGCATAAAATCAATCCGTTGAGGAATATCTTCTAGGCGGATGAAGGTCTTAAAATGTGTTGGGCAATACAACTCTTCCTTTAAGAAAGCAAAAAATGGATCGTAGATGTACACGTCGATATTCCGTGCGTCCAGAAAACGAAAAAGCGCCTCCACGTAGAAGTTGACAGAGGGATTGAATTCGCGTCCATAGATGGCTATGGTAGTTTTCATGTGAGTTAATCTTTACAGCGGGCAAATGTCGCAATAATTGTTCGTTATAATTCCAGATAGTTCATCAAAAGATTATAACGATCCTGAATATCATTCTTATCACTCCCATCATTAAATGTGGCTTTCACCACATAATCGAACCGCCAGAGTGATGCGACGATAGCAGCAATATTGTTTTTATTGACCTTAATAGTCATCTCCAATCGATCAGAATCGGGTAGCTGTCGAGAAGAAATACTCAAGATACGGGTATTCTCCGACTCAATGATATGAGATACCTGTGATAAAGTATAGTCGCGGCTATCCATTTCCAGTACGATGACTGCACCGGCTTCGTTATTGGCTAAGGTATGGTTGAGCGCTTTAATAATCTCCTTCTGCGAAATAATTCCTATATACTTATGGTCTTTATTTAGCACCGGTAGGATATCATGATCATGTATGGCCATCATCTGCAAGCCATCAAAAATATGCTGATGATCGTACACATACACAAAAGGAGAGGTGCGCTTAATATCACCAATTGTTATAGTTTCGTCTTCTTCAGCCAGCAAATTTTCTTCCCGTACCAAACCGATGAAATCTCCGTCCTGCACTATGGGTAGCTGGTGGAAGTGGAATTCGTTGATTCGATGCAGTACTTGAGCCACTGTATCTTGTGGGCTGACTTCTGCATAAAAATTGGAAATGATCTCGCCTATATACATGATGTTCCTAGTTCGTTCTTATTTTAAGTTAGACTGCTGTTAGGATTAACGTTTAATCTGTCACATTTTTGTTGTATAGCCCATTGACTTAAGCTAAGTTAATAACATTCAGGGGATCATGCGTATTCCGAAGCATTCTGACTACACTTTTTTTCTCAAAGTTATCCAGACATGTCATAAATTATGTATTTTTACGACAAAGGAGTAGGGTATTTATCACTTTATGAAGTCAGTAGAGCAAGAAAAATTTATAGAGATACGGAGCGTTATTCATAAAAAAAACCCAACACTAGCCAGGTGGATTCCTAAACCTCTCATCAGTTATTTGCAGCGTGTGATACACGAGGATGATATCAACTATATCATGCGTGAATATAAGAATGACTATGGGCTGGATTTTGTGGATTCGCTGCTAAAGGAACTTGGGGTGGAGGTTATCCTCGAGGGAGAGGAGCATATTCCAATGTCTGATAGTGTCATCTTTGCCTCTAATCATCCACTGGGTGGTTTAGACGGGGTAGCCTTCATGCAAGCGATTGGCCGTTACAGAAAAGACGTTAAATTCTTGGTAAACGACATTCTGCTGAATGTGCGAAATCTAGAGCCATTATTTATTCCGGTGAACAAGCTGGGGAGCCAGAGTAAAAGCGGAATCGCTGCGATTGAGAATGCGTATGCTTCCGATCAGGCCTTATTGGTATTTCCAGCGGGATTAGTGTCGCGGAAGGTGGGTGGTAAAATTCAGGATTTGGATTGGAAGAAAAGCTTCATCTCCAAAGCGAAAAAATATAAAAAGGATATCGTGCCTGTATATATTGATGGAAAAAATTCCAACTTTTTTTACAATCTGGCGCGAATAAGACAGCAGTTGGGGATCAAAGCCAACATTGAAATGCTGTATTTACCTGACGAGATGTTTTCACAGAAAAACAAACAGGTAAAGATTATAATAGGGAAGCGGATACCATATACCCACTTTGATGCTTCGAAGAATGAACGTGCATGGGCTGATAAAGTGCGTACCTTGGTGTATGACATGGCGCAGACCAAATAGATAGAGAAGAATAGTAAAGTATGCAAGACATTATTGCACCAGTAGATAGAGCGTTAATAAAAGCTGAACTGACACCAGAGGCATTTCTGCGTCATACCAACAATGGTAACAATGAGGTATATCTAGTGAATTACCATACGGCACCCAATATCATGCGGGAAATCGGGCGATTACGAGAGCTTACTTTTCGCGGAGCCGGCGGAGGTACGGGCTTGCCGCTGGATATCGACGAAAACGATACCTGCGAGCACAACTATGATCAATTGATTGCCTGGAGTGCCGAAGATGAAGAAATTACTGCAGGATACCGCGTAATCCGTTGTGATGAGGCAATCGATGCGGAAGGCAAAATTCATTTGTCTACAGCTCATTATTTTGATATTTCCGACAAGTTTGTTCGCGATTACTTGCCGTATACTATAGAACTAGGAAGATCGTGGGTGCAACCCAAATATCAACCCTCCAGCGAGAATCGCAAAGGCATCTATTCTTTGGATAATTTGTGGGATGGTCTGGGTGCCGTAGTTATCCTGAATCCAGAAATCAAATACCTTTTTGGGAAAGTAACCATGTATCCGCATTATAATGCAGAGGCGCGTGACCTTTTGATGTATTTTATGGCCTGCTATTTCCCAGATAAGGAGCAGTTGGCCAAGCCTGTAGAATCCCTATTTTTAGGTTACAAAACGGATATTTCAGAAATAGAAGGTATTTTTGATGGGTTGCCTTACAAAGATGGCTACAAGCTTTTGAACACAAGGGTGCGTGCCCTGGGCGAAAATATACCGCCACTTATCAATACGTACATGAACGTATCGCCTAGTATGATGACCTTCGGAACCGCGCTGAACGATGAGTTCGGTGAAGTGGAAGAAACTGGGATTTTAATTACGATTGATGATATCTACCCAACGAAGAAGGAACGTCATATGACGACCTACGAACGGGATAAGGTGCAAAATAAAACAGGCTTAGTATAAGCCTGTTTTATTTTAATTTAAACGGTTGAGCTTCACTTCTTTTGTGTCAGGAATATTTAGTGGTACACGTTCCAGCGTTACAAAGCTACTATCCAAACCAAAACTCTTCTCTTCGCTAAGACTAAACGTTCTCAGTACTCTATACAATTCCATGATGATTCTATTGCCCCAAGATAGGCTAGATGACTTCGAAAAGACCTTCTCTAACACGACGAAATTAAAATCTCCTGCGATCTGATGCTTCCTGAGTGTATCATAGCGACTGGTGATATCTATTTCACCTTTGGATACCATATCTTCTACTACCTTTCTGAATAGTAAACTGATCTTTTGTTCCTCGCGAAATCCTAATTTAAAATCAATACGTACCAGTTTGCCCGGTATTAATTGACTTACTGTGTAATCTTTTGCATGCGGCGTATCCATCACATCGACGTGTACAAACCAATAGACGTCTGCGCGCTTTGGCTTCTTATTGATAATGGAATACACGATCTTGTCTTCAATATCATGTTTGTTATTGGCACTTGTTAGGTAGACCAACTGTGAAGCAAAAGGTTGTATGCTGGTATCAGAACTTAAATCCGATAGGATATTATAGTATTTGCGGATGTCTACAAAGCGTATATAGGCATTCTTGATTTTTCGAGCCATGTACCAACCATACATAACAAAGAATATGGCAGAGGCCAAAACCAGCGTCAACCATCCACCATGCATAAACTTCACGAGGTTTCCCGCCAAGAAAGCTAATTCAATAACAAAATACACAATGGCAAACACAGCAATCCAGATTTTAGGCACCCGTTTTCGCACCATGTAATAGCACATCAAGGCGGTCGTAGTGATGAAGGTTAAGTTGATGGCTAGACCATAGGCAGCTTCCATATTGCTGGATTTACGAAATACGGCAATGATCAAAATACAACCTAAATAAAGGATAAGATTGATAGACGGCACATACAGTTGTCCTTTGTGATCACTTGGATATCGAATGGCTACCTTTGGCCATATATTAAGACGCACGGCTTCCGAGATAAGTGTATAAGCGCCTGATATCATGGCTTGACTGGCCACAATTGCCGCGATAGTTGCGATAACGATGCCGGGTACTACAAACCATTCTGGCATAATGCCGAAGAAAGGATTTAGATCACCCAGTTTGTCACCCTGGTGGGTGAGTAGCCATGCTCCCTGTCCAAGGTAATTCAGCAAAAGCATACTTTTGACGAAGATCCAACTAATTCGAATATTGGACTTACCACAATGTCCCATATCCGAATACAAGGCTTCTGCTCCGGTCGTACACAGAAATATGGCGCCGAAAATAAATAGCGAGCGGGGGTGTTGCATAATGGTTTGCACTGCATACCAGGGGTTCAGTGCTTTTAATACATACGGTGCTTCATCTACGTGGAGTATGCCTAGTGTACCGATTACCACAAACCAAATCATCATGATTGGGCCGAAAACTCGGCCTACAACCGACGTGCCGAAGCGCTGTATTAAAAAGAGTAATGAAATAATCGCTACAACAATAGGCACCGTTGGAATACTCGGATTCATGATAGAAAGTCCTTCTACTGCAGTAGAGATGGTGATGGCCGGGGTAATCATACCATCTGCTAATAAAGTCGAGGCACCAATAATAGCCGGAATAATCAACCATTTGGCTTTTCTCCGTACTAGGGAATAGAGGGATAAAATACCACCTTCACCATTGTTGTCTGCACGCAGCGTGATAATAACATACTTAATGGTAGTTTGCAAAGTGAGTGTCCAGAATATACAGGAGAGGCTTCCCAGAATTAGGTTTTCTTCGATGATTTCCTGATGGAAAATCGCTTTAAAAACATAAAGTGGAGAAGTACCGATATCTCCGAAAATGATCCCTATACTGATCAGTAAGCCCGCGGCGCTGAGCCGGTTCAAGTGTGATTTATTGTCCATGAGACAGATGCGTAAATAACGGCTCAAATGTATACAATTTTACGTTTAAATTACATATATAAATGCGGCGTTTTCCGACGGTTTCAGGCTTATAGATTTCCTTTGCTTATATTCGTCTATAATCAACACAACAAGCGTTATGACAAATTACCCAGTAACCATAGATGAACTAACTCTTTCTCATATTCGGAAAGAAGAACAGTTTGGTGCACACAATTACCATCCGCTCCCAGTTGTATTGAACAAAGGGGAAGGGGTATTCGTATGGGACGTAACCGGAAGAAAGTTTTTCGACTTTTTATCCGGCTATTCTGCCGTAAACCAAGGGCACTGCCATCCAAAGATTATAGATGTATTTGTCGACCAGGCGCGGACGCTTACCCTAACTTCCCGGGCATTTCACTCCGAGAAATTTGCAGAGTATACGGCTTATATCACGTCTCTATTTGGCTTCGATAAGGTATTACCCATGAATGGAGGTGTTGAAGCGGTGGAAACAGCCATCAAGCTGGCGCGTCGTTGGGGCTATAAGGTAAAGGGAGTGGCCGATGGCCGAGCCAAAATAATTACTGCGGCAGAAAACTTCCATGGAAGAACCTTAAACGTCATTTCATTTAGCAGCGATCCGGTCGCTAAAGATGGTTTTGGTCCCTATATGGAAGGCTATTTAAGCGTTCCATTTAACGATCTACCTGCATTGAAGCAGGTGGTTCAAGATCCGGATGTTGTCGCATTTCTAGTAGAACCCATTCAAGGCGAAGCCGGGGTGGTCGTTCCAGATGAAGGTTATTTAAGGGAGGCTGCAGCCATAAGTAAGGAGGCAAATGTACTGTTTATCGCCGACGAGATCCAGACAGGACTAGCACGAACAGGTCGTATGCTGGCTTGTGATCATGAAGATGTTCGCCCAGATATATTGATTCTTGGAAAAGCACTGAGTGGGGGTACTATGCCTGTTTCTGCGGTGCTCGCCGACGATGAGATTATGTTGGGCATTCAGCCTGGAGAGCATGGCTCCACATTCGGAGGAAGCCCTCTTGCCGCAGCGACGGCGATGGCAGCGTTGCAAGTGCTCATAGACGAAAATCTAAGTGAAAATGCTGATCGTTTAGGGAAGTTGTTTCGTGAGACTATCGAATCCTGGCAGCATCCCCACATCGCTCAGGTCCGTGGCAAAGGTTTGTTAAATGCTATTGTAATAAACCATGACGATGATAAGGCTGCAGAATTACTTTGCTATAAGCTATTGGAAAATGGATTGCTTGCAAAACCAACTCATGGCGATAAAATAAGATTCGCACCACCATTGGTGATTACCGAAGAAGAACTTCAAAATGCATTAAACATCATTAAGGATAGCCTTTCTGTATTGCAGTAAATATCAGTGTTTCAATCTACTTGTTATCCAATAGTGATATCAGAATAATCGATTCCATATCGCTACGCGTATGCACAAGCAAAAGGCTCAAAACCGATAGGATTTTGAGCCTTTATAATAGTATGCGCTGCTATCGATAAGCAGCTCGATTCCAAACTAGACTTCTAAAAGTAGACGAGCTGGATCTTCCAATAGTTGTTTCACACGCACCAAGAAGCTTACCGACTCCCGTCCGTCAATAATACGGTGATCATAAGACAAGGCGATATACATCATCGGACGAATAACTACTTGACCATTTTCCGCTACTGGACGCTGCACAATATTGTGCATACCCAAGATTGCCGATTGTGGAGCATTAATAATAGGAGTAGACATCATAGAACCAAATACACCACCATTGGTGATGGTAAAGGTTCCTCCAGTCATCTCCTCAATCGTCAACTTGTTATCACGTGCTTTAACTGCTAAGTCAATAACGGATTTTTCAATTTGATACAAGCTTTTAGATTCCGCATTGCGGATAATTGGCACGACCAAACCTTTAGGACCCGACACCGCGATAGAAACATCTACGAAGTCTGAGTACACAATTTCATTTTCTTCTAGGCGTGCGTTCACGGCAGGCCATTCTTTTAATGCAGTAGTCACCGCCTTCGTAAAGAAAGACATAAAGCCTAAACCTACACCATGTTTTTCTTTGAAAGCATCTTTGTATTTTCCACGCAAATCCATGATAGGCTGCATGTTGACCTCATTAAAGGTTGTCAACATAGCCGTTTCATTTTTTACAGATACCAATCGGCGTGCTACGGTCTTCCGTAGAGAGCTCATGCGCTCACGCCGCTCTTCACGTGCTCCTGATGTATTTGGTGAAGTTTCAGAAGACGAAGACTTCGTCGGTGCTGAAGATGACGAGGCTGCTGGCTTATCGTTAGATTTTGATTTAGCCTGCGCTTTTTCTGCATCTTCTTTGGTGATACGACCATCTTTACCGGTTCCTTTTACTGCAGTAACCTCAATTCCTTTTTCGCGTAAAATCTTTGCAGCAGCAGGTGAGGCCGTACCAGCAGCATAAGAGTCTTCACTTTCGTCTCCACTAGCATCTGCTGATTCTTTCGTTTCTTTAGCATCCGCGTCTTCAGACGTCTCTTTCTTTTCTTCTTTTTTGTCTTCTTTCTTGTCGCTATCATCACCGTCGGCAGGCGCGTCACCATCTTCAATCGAACAAACGACTGCACCAATCTCCAATGTATCGCCTTCCTGTGCAATAATCTTCAAAATTCCGGCTTGCTCAGCAGGCAATTCGAAGGTCGCTTTGTCGGACTCCAACTCAGCAATGTTTTCATCCATCTCCACGTAATCTCCATCTTGTTTTAGCCACTGGGCCAAAACAACTTCGGTGATGGATTCGCCTACGGTAGGAACTTTTATCTCTAAGCTCATAGTATTGTTTTTTTAATCGGTGAAGCGCACGTGTGCACTGCCGATTTGCGTTTTTTGTTTATGCAAATGATTTATTAACGATTTCTTCTTGTTGCACGGTGTGCTTTTTCATGTAGCCAGTAGCTGGGCTCGCATTTTCCGTTCTGGAAATGACATCTGTAAATTCAATGTCCGATTTGCGGAACTTGCGGCAGTAATACGGCCATGCCCCCATGTTTTCATTCTCTTCCTGCACCCAGATAAATTCTGTTGCTTTTTTGTAGCGTTTGCGAATTTCTTCCAACTGAGCCACAGGTGCTGGATACAATTGCTCAATACGAACGATGGCTACATCTGTACGTTTATCTGCCTGTTGTTTTTCCAACAGGTCAAAATATACCTTACCTGAACAGAATAATACACGCTTTACGCTGGCTGCCTTTACAAAGGCATCATCCAACACGGGTTGAAAATCCTTGTCCGTAAATTCCGCTAATTTTGAGGTCACTTTTGGATGGCGCAGCAAACTCTTTGGTGTAAACACCACCAATGGTTTCCGGAATTCGCGTACCAACTGACGACGTAGCAAGTGGAAGTAGTTGGCTGGAGAAGTACAATTCGCCAAAATCATATTGCCATGTGCACACAACTCCAGGAAGCGTTCAATACGTGCAGAAGAGTGTTCTGGTCCCTGGCCTTCCATGCCATGTGGCAATAGGAGCACCATACCGTTTGATCGTCTCCATTTACTCTCGGCACTCGCTAAGTATTGATCGATGATGATTTGAGCACCATTATAGAAGTCTCCAAATTGAGCTTCCCATACGGTCAACGCATTTGGATTGGCCAAAGCATAACCATATTCAAAACCTAGTACAGCATATTCAGAAAGCAGAGAGTTGTAGATGTTGAAACGATCTCCACCATCTACCTGCGCCAATGGTACGTATTTTTCTTCCGAATCCTCTAAAGTTAGTACGGCATGGCGATGGGAGAAGGTACCTCGTTGTACATCCTGACCGGAGATACGCACGCGTTTACCATCTGCGAGTAAGCTGGCGTATGCCATTAACTCACCCATAGCCCAATCGTAAGAGTCTTTTTCGATCATCTTACTTCGATCTTCAAAAAGCTTAGAGATTTTGCGGAAGAATTTTTTCTCTTTGGGAAGTGACGTAATTTGCTCCGCCAGTGCTTTGAAGTCATCTGCCGGAATGCGCGTAGTTACATCATCATCCAAATCTACCTTACGTGCTGGGCGGAGGCCTTTCCAGGCGCCACCAAACATAGGTGCTTCATCTTCAATATTCTCAATTTTCTTAGAGTCGTTGAGCTGAGATTGTAGATACGCTTTAAATTCTTTCTCAACCTCTTTCGCGTAGTTATCGTCAATCACGCCCGCATCTACCAATTTTTTAGCGTAGATCTCTTTCGGATTCGCATGTTGCTCAATCGCTTTGTACAATAAAGGTTGGGTGAACTTAGGCTCATCCGCCTCATTATGACCATAACGACGGTAACACAACAAGTCGATGTATACGTCTGTTTTGTATTTCTGACGATACTCTACGGCAAGCGTAATCGCGTAAACAACCGCTTCCGCATCATCACCATTCACATGGAAAACAGGAGAAGAGGAGATTTTCGCAACGTCTGTACAGTAGGTACCCGAACGGGCATCTTTATAGTTGGTGGTAAAACCAACCTGATTGTTGATCACAATATGAATCGTTCCACCAGTCTTGTAGCCGTCCAGTTTGGACATTTGCGTCACTTCATATACCACGCCCTGTCCAGCTATCGCCGCATCACCATGAATAAGGATCGGCGCAATCTTGGAAGAGTCGCCATCATATTTCATGTCAATTTTGGAACGTACAATACCTTCAACGATTGGATCCACCGTTTCCAAGTGCGAAGGATTGGGCGCAAGGCTTAAATGCACATCCTTGCCGGTATCGGTTTTAATATCTGATGAAAACCCAAGATGGTATTTTACGTCACCACCGAAGGCCATCTCTGGATCTTCGTCTTTGTACATCTTTCCGGCAAATTCAGAAAAGATGGATTTATAGGATTTACCCATGATGTTGGCCAACACGTTCAAACGTCCGCGATGTGCCATGCCAATCATGAATTCCTGTATGCCAATGTCGGCTCCTTTTTCAATCACAGAGTCAAGGGCAGGGATTAAACTTTCTGCACCTTCCAGTGAAAATCGCTTCTGGCCTAAGAATTTAGTGCCTAGAAAAGTTTCGAAGGAAACCGCCTTATTGATTTTTTGTAAGATTCGTTTTTTCTGATCGTCGGAATAGTTAGGCTTATTGCGTTCTGCTTCCATACGCTCCTGCAGCCATTTTACTTTTTCAGGGTTGCGGATATAGCGAAATTCTACTCCGATAGAACGGCAATAGGTATCTTCAATTAGCTGGCGGATCTCTTTCAGTTTGACCGGGCCTAATCCAATTTCAACTCCTGCATTGAAAACCGTATCCATGTCAGCGTCGGAAAGACCAAATGTTTCCAGCTCTTTGCCTGGGTAGTACTTACGGCGCTCGCGCACTGGATTTGTGTCGGTAAATAAATGCCCACGATCACGGTATCCGTGAATCATGTTCAAAACATTGATCTCTTTGATCGCATGATCCGAGACCTGATCAAAGTTTTCGCCTGAAGATCCGTCGGCAGTTTGCCCGAATTCAAAACCTTCAAAAAATTTCTGCCATCCAAAATCTACCGAGCTAGGATCTTCCTTATACGTTTGGTATAGGTTTTCGATATAGCTGGTGTCTGCGTTACTCAAATAAGTTAACTTATCCATTTAAAATAAAATCATCTATAGAATGACACAAATTTAGTAATAATAAAAGATTTAAGGCAATTAAAAGCCAGAATTAATGTGTTCTGTAAGCCTTTTTTCCGGAAGTCGACCATCGACTAATTTGCGTGTTAAAACATAAACATGCATTTCTTAAAAAAGGTTTTCCAACTATTTAGTCGTGCAGCATTTCAATATGTTGTATTCCGTCTTCGTCGTAAGGTTCACCGACTGGAATAAAACCTAAAGATTGATAAAATTTATCCAGATAAGTTTGTGCACCGATCCGAATCATTTGGTTAGGATAATGCTGTTTTACCATGTCGATACTCTTCCGCATTAAAAGCTTTCCGTAAGAATGACGCCGATAGGGTGCCGTGGTGAGTACACGTCCGATAGAAGGCTCGGCAAAAGAAATTCCTGGAGGCACAATTCGGGTATAGGCGGCAATCGGACCATCTGATTTTTCTCGACCAATCAAATGTAGGCAATGCGGATCTTTATCGTCTATATCTTGATACACGCAGTTTTGTTCGACGACAAAAACTTCCGAACGACATTGCAATATTTCGTATAATTCTATGGTCGAAAGCTCATGAAAAGGTAGGAGCGTCCAAAGAAGTTCTTTTTGGTTTGTCATACTTGTTTGTTTTATGTTTGTCTGCTGTGTTTGCGGTTCGATTTTAAGGATTTTATCCTAACTTGGCAAGCATAGTCGAATAAATAATCAATAGCAATCATGAGTAATTACCTCTTTAGACAAGCAAAGATTAGAGAAGCAAATGCCATTTGGAACATTTTGCAAGATGCAGTAGCGCGACGAAAAGCAGACGGCAGTGCGCAATGGCAAGATGGTTACCCCAACCTGCAAGTAGTGGAGAAAGACATTGACCGCGGAGCAGGCTATGTATTGGTTGATGGAGATTTTCTGGTCGGATATTGTGCGATATTGATCGACGACGAACCCGCTTATCAAAATATCCAAGGAACTTGGCTAACGGATGGTTCATTTGTAGTATTTCATCGTGTTGCGGTATCAAAGGATTACATCGGGATGGGTATGGCACAACAATTACTGCTCCATATCGAAACATTTGCCAAAGAGCATGCTATACAAAGTCTCCGTGCCGATACTAATTTTGATAACACGGCCATGCTGCGAATTTTCGAAAAAATGAATTATCAATACTGCGGGGAAGTGGTGTTTCGTGGAAGTTCACGAAAGGCATTCGAAAAAGTATTAGCTGTTTAGATAAACGATGCACCGGTACGGAAACTACAGAAAAAAAATAATGTAATAAAAGTTGTTACATTAAAGAAGTTTGTGCTATCTTTGTTTCGAAATGAATAATACACGATTTGCTACGGCTCTACATATCCTCTGCCTTCTGTCTAAAAATACGACGGATTGGGTGAGCTCGGATTGGATTGCAGGTAGCATCAACGTAAATCCTGTAGTCGTTCGCAAAGAGCTGGGCGTGCTGCAAGACAAAGGTTGGATAGTTAGTCGAAAAGGAAAAGAGGGTGGATCTCGTTTACAAGTGAGAGGGAACGAAATTAGATTAGGTGACGTGTATCAGGCGATTCGGAATACAGATATTTTGGGTAAGAAGAATTTGAAAACCAATCCAAAATGTCCGGTAGGGAAGGAGATTAATAATCGATTGGATAGCCTATATCTGGAGACCGATCGGATTGTATTTGCCTCACTGAACGAGCAGACCCTGCAAAATTTTGTCGACCGATTTTAAGTGTCTTTTTTTGATCTTTAATGTAACAAAATATATTACAAATAAATTTATCAAATATGAAAATAGGAATTACAGGTGCTACCGGACAACTAGGTCGTTTGGTGGTGGAGCAAGTAAAAAAAAGAAATCCGAACGCAGAGCTAGTTGCTCTGGTGCGCGATACCGATAAAGCCCATGATCTTGGTATAGAAGCACGTGTATTCGATTATGACCAACCCGATCATTTGGAAAATGCGCTAGCAGGGGTGGATCAATTGTTACTTATTTCTGCCAACGAGATCGGCAAAAGAAAAGCACAGCACGAAGCGGTAGTTCGCGCGGCGAAAAATGCTGGTGTTTCAAGAATTGTATATACCAGTCTTTTGCACGCGGACCGCTCTACCCTTAACCTAGCCGAAGAGCATTTGGCTACTGAAGCATTTTTAAAAGAATCGGGTGTGCCTTTTACCATTTTGCGTAATGGCTGGTACACGGAGAATTATGCAGGATCAATATCGGGTTCGGTAGCCGCTGGTGCATACATCGGCAGTGCCGGAGAAGGAAAAATTGCTTCGGCTTCTCGGGAAGACTTTGCAGAAGCTGCTGCGGTCGTTTTGTTGGAAGAGGGCCATGAAGGAAAAGTCTATGAGTTAGCAGGTGATGACGCCTACACGCTAGCTGATTTTGCCGCAGTCATTGCTAAAGAAGCCGATAAAGATATTCCTTACCACAACCTAACAGACAAAGAATATAGCGACATGCTGATTTCCTTTGGTGTGCCAGAAGGGTTTGCCCCGATGATAGCGAGCTGGGATGTAGCCGCTTCGAAAGGTGATTTATACAGTGACGATAAAACGTTGTCAAAATTGATTGGAAGGCCTACTACACCATGGCAGGATACGGTGAAAGCCGCATTATCCTAGTCGGAGGCATTAGGATCTTCGTGATGTTTTAGACATCTTTGTGTAGCACCAGATCATACCTGGTGCTACACTGGTTTATGACATACGACTTTGATGAAATTATCCCTAGAAGCGGCACGAATAGCCTAACTTATGATGGCTGGAAATCGTACCTTTTTCCTCATGAACAGAATCTGCAACTTCCTTATCGGGATGATGAATTGATCCGTCTTTGGGTGGCCGATATGGCATTCTCCAGTCCGCCTCCTGTACTTAATGCGGTTCGAGCGCGTTTGGATCAAAAGATTCTGGGTTATACGCAGATTTACGACCAGCAGTATGGGAAAGTACTGCAGCGTTGGTTTTTGGAGCATTACGGCTGGGATATCGATACCGATGAGTTAGTGTCGGCACCGGGTATCGTCACGGCGCTCTATCGATTGGTGCCACTGTTGGCAGCTCAAGATGAGCAAGTATTGATCACAACACCTTCGTATGCACCATTCAAAAAAGCCGGTGATCAGTGTGGTCGTTGGGTGGTGCTTAGCGCGTTGAAAGAAAATGATGGGCGTTATGAGATGGATTTTGCCGACCTCCGTCAAAAGCTGGAAGACTCCGCTAGCCGCATTCGTGTGTTTATATTATGCCATCCGCACAATCCGACGGGACGGGTGTGGACTAAAGACGAGCTGATACAACTGGGCCGCCTTTGTTTGGAAAATGGCGTTTGGATTATATCAGACGAGATTCACGCCGACCTGTTGCGTGAAGGAGCTCAACATATCCCGATGGCCTCTCTATTTCCGGATTCTGATCGTATCATCACCTGCACAGCAGCGAGCAAGAGCTTTAATCTGGCGGGCAATATGCTGTCGCATGTTTTTATCAAAAATCAACAATTACGTACCGAATGGAAGCGTTTATATAACGACTATCATTCGCCACTCAGTGTGGTAGCTAGCCAAGCAGCATACGAATATGGTGCAGAATGGCTACGACAGCTCAATCAATACATCGACTCCAACCTACATTTTCTACAGCATTTCCTGGCAGAAGCTTTGCCATTAGCGCGTTATTATGTACCAGAAGCAACCTACTTAGCGTGGGTGGATTTATCAGCCTATTTGCCTAAACGAAAAGGCACCGATCGTTGGACGGTATTCTTCGCTAAAGAAGCTGGTGTGTTGATCGAGGGAGGAGAGGTCTTTGTGGCCAATGGAGAAGGTTATATTCGTATCAATGTGGCCTGTCCTCAGGAAATGTTGCATACGGGGTTAATGCGTATGGCCGAGGCATTGAACAGATAAAGCTTATCCGAAAGCACTTCTGTACGCCAGGGGAGTGATGCCAGTAATCTTTTTAAATGCTTTGTGGAAACTGACAAAATTATTGAAACCGGAGTCAAAGCAGCTTTCTTTGATGGATGCGTGTGAATCTCTGAGCAGCTTACAGGCGTGCGCGACACGTAGTGCAGTGATAAAAGCCGTGAGCGTTTTGCCGGTACGTTGCTTGAAATAACGGCAGAAGGAATTTCGGGTCATACCCGATAAGTTGGCCAAACTAGTTAAGTCCAATTCACCCCGATAATGGTTGTTGATGAAGCTGATGATGGTGTTCATTCTGGAAACTTCTTCGTGTTGCTGCTGGATGTCGTACTCCGAACTAATTAAGCTCATTTTGGGCTTGAATTGCGTAAATTGATGTAGCACATGTAGCAGTAAATAGAACTGTTGAAAACCTGCCACCTCCTGCTCTAATTCCTGAAAAGATAATGCCATTGCAACGGGTGTTTTTTCGATCCATAGTCCCTTTTGGGCGTGATGCAGCATTCTTCGAACTTCTGCTAATTCTGGTAGATTAAAAAAATCCTTCCCTGCAAAATCTTCCCGAAAATGAATGACATAAATCTCTGCTCGCGCGTTCTCACTAAATTCTTCGTCAAAATGCCAATAATGTGGTACATTTTTCCCGATTAGTACGCCGGTGCCGTGTTCAAAGCGTTGGATGCAATCGCCGATAAAAAAGGTGCCTAAACCTCGATGAATATAGATGAGTTCCAGCTCTTCATGATAGTGCCAGATCTGATGGTACTGTGGAATGTGGTCCTTTCGGATTTGAAAACTTTGTGTTTCCGATTCGTAACGGTGCAATTTCTGCATCATATAATATGTTAGATATATTCCCAAAAATAGCTAACTTATTTTACAGTGAGGTAATATTGCTTATTATTTGGGTAATAGCATTTACTGAATTACGCATGCATCTCCGTTAATTCGTATGAATATTATTTGTTTTTCAAAGGCCATACGGAATATCCATGCGTATTTGTGTTTGAAGAACATGAATATTTCATATAATCAATTATACATCATCTGTGATGACAAATAGAAATCGCTATACATTTGCGTTGGTGTTAATCACCTCGCTATTCTTTTTTTGGGGATTTATCCACAATCTGGATCCAATTCTGATCAAACACTTGCAAAGTGCCTTCAGTCTCAGTCATTTTCAAGCATCGCTGATTGATTCTTCTGTCTTCGCTGCCTATTTTTTGCTGGCCATTCCGGCAGGTTTGATTATGCAACGCTACGGTTATAAGGCCGGAATCTTGGTCGGTTTGTGTCTTTTTGCCTTAGGATGTTTTCTATTTGTGCCTGCAGCGAATGCCGTCAGTTATCCGTTTTTCTTAAGTGCCTTGTTTGTGGTGTCTTGTGGGCTCACAATTTTAGAAACAGCGGCCAATCCATACATTACGGTGTTGGGCGATCCTGCGCGCGCTACAGAGCGATTGAACTTTGCACAATCTTTCAACGGCTTAGCGGCATCGTTGGCGCCTTTAGTAGGAGGCTATTTCATTTTGGCCGAAGAACCATTAAATCCAGATGAGCTAGCACAGCTTACAGAAGCAGCTCGATCTGCCTATGTACAAGCAGAAACTTCGTTGGTGAAAGGCCCTTATATGATTTTAGGAGGAATTATTCTGGCTGTCGCCATCTTATTCTTCTTTACCAAGTTGCCAGACATCAAAGAGGAAGAAACTTCCGACAAGGCCAGCGGCTTTGTCGGTGTGCTAAAACATACCCAAGTAAGATGGGGTATAGTTGCCCAATTTTTCTATATCGGTGCGCAGGTATACGTATTTAGCTTTCTATTGGTGTTTGCCAAAGAAATGTTGGGCATGAGCGGATTGGAAAGCAAGTATTATGCAGGTGTGGCCGGTTTCTTATTCATGATCGGTCGGTTCATCGGTTCCTTTTTTATGAAGTTTGTACAGCCTGCTAAGTTGCTGGCGGCGTATGGGATTATCTCCTGCGCATTGACCTTGGTTGTGATTTTCGGTAGCGGCATGGTGACGCTATATGCTTTGTTGGGCATTACGTTTTTCATGTCCATCATGTTTCCGACGATTTTTGCGATGGGTATACAAGGTGTCGGTCACGATACAAAACCTGCCTCCAGCCTGATTGTGATGTCCATCGTTGGAGGTGCGATTATTCCCTTAGGTGCAGCCTATATCACGGATCTTACCGGTCATATGCCGTATTCCTACTTCTTTGTGCTGTTGTGCTTCATCATCGTGGTGTTGTTCGCCTTTTATAATCGACCGGCAATTCCTGCAAAAACGGAGAAACTATCTTAGCGCCCGTTTAAATTTAGGAGATGAATTTTCAACACGCTATTCAATAAATACAAGACGTAAAGAGATAACATTAAATCTTAATGAAAAGATATGTGCTAGCATTAGATCTGGTCGATCAGCCAGATCTGATCGAAGAATATGAGGCCTACCATCGTTCGGTATGGCCGGAGATACAAGATTCCATTGTCAACGCTGGGATACATCACATGGCAATTTATCGCTATGGCCATCGTTTAATGATGCTGATGGATGTATCTGATGACTTTAGTTTCGAGCAAAAAGCGAAAGCAGATGGGAATAATGAGCGTGTGCAGGAATGGGAACAGTTGATGTGGAAATATCAAGTCGCCTTGCCCGGCGCGAAACCCGGTGAAAAGTGGGTGCTGATGGATAAAATTTTTGAGTTAGGCGGGTAATCATTCCAAGAGAAAAGATAATGTATGATAAGAGATAAGGAACAACTTCCATTTTTACAGATCCATCCAAAGGATAATGTGCTGGTGGCCATAAGTGATCTTCCAGCAGGCTTTGCCTTGGAATTTGCTGGGCGCCAATTTGCTTTACGCCAATCCGTACGTGCCAAACACAAGTTTACGGTGGAGGATATTGCCGTAGATGGACCGGTATTCATGTACGGAGTTTTAGTGGGTAAGGCCAATGTTGCCTTATCTGTAGGAGAGCTGATTGATACGGAAAATCTACGCCACGCGGCAGAAGATTTTCGATTAGGGGAGCGAAAAATAGCTTGGGTAAAGCCCGATGTATCGGCTATTGAGCAACGTACTTTTGATGGGTTTCACCGAAGCAATGGTGCCGTAGGTACGGCAAATTATTGGTTGGTTATTCCGCTTGTTTTTTGCGAGAATCGCAATGTGCTCACCTTGAAGTCTGCCTTGGAGGAGAAGCTGGGTTATCGCGTACAGTCTGCCGATTATTCTAATGAGGTAGATGAGCTAATTCGGCAATATCAGTCCGGCGCAGATGTAGCGCAATTGCTGGAAGCTGATCTATCACCTACGGCGATAAATCACGCCCCAAATCGTCTGTTTCCCCAGGTGGATGGGGTGAAGTTTTTGAATCATGAGATGGGCTGCGGTGGTACACGGATGGATTCCGATGCGCTCTGTGGCTTACTGGCCGGATACATCACCCATCCAAACGTAGCAGGAGCTACCGTACTTAGCTTGGGATGTCAGCATGCGCAAGCATCTATTTTGCGAGCCGAAATTGCTAAACGTGACCCAGCTTTCGACAAACCATTGTATGTTTTCGAGCAGCAATTGGAAGGTACCGAACAACGCTTAATGCAAAATGCTATTAAAGCCACATTTGCGGGTTTAACGATCGCCAACCAATTTACGCGGCAGCCAGCTCCATTATCTAAGCTCTGTATTGGCTTGGAATGCGGAGGCTCAGATGGTTTTTCGGGAATATCTGCCAATCCGGCTTTAGGTTACCTTTCTGATATGTTGGTTACGTTGGGTGGCTCGGTTATTCTCGCGGAATTTCCGGAATTATGTGGTGTGGAGCAGGAGATGAGCGATCGTTGTATGGATGAACCTATGGCCGAGAAATTCATTCACCTCATGCGTACGTATAATGCAAAAGCCGAAGCCGATGGTTCTGGATTTTACATGAACCCTTCGCCGGGAAATATCCAGGATGGATTGATCACCGACGCGATCAAATCGGCCGGAGCGGCTAAGAAAGGCGGTACCTCTCCGGTGCAGGCCGTGGTCGATTATCCAGAGTTAGCCAATACACCAGGTCTTAATCTACTATGTACCCCGGGAAATGACGTAGAAAGTACTACCGCCGAAGTTGCTGCAGGTGCCAACCTCGTGTTGTTTACCACAGGATTAGGCACGCCGACCGGCAACCCAATTGTACCCGTCGTCAAGATCTCTACCAACACGGCTACGTACAAACGGATGCCAGATATTATTGATCTTAACTGCGGAACGATCATCGATGGCGAAGAAAGCATTGCCGAATCGGCACACCGCATATTGGATTATGTGATCGATGTAGCGAGCGGACGCGAAACATGCAAAGCGGTGCAACTAGGACAAGATGATTTTATTCCATGGAGAAGAGGTGTTTCCTTATAAAAAAGAATGAAGATGAGTGAATTAAAAGATAAGATAGCCTTGGTTACCGGCGGTGGTAGCGGAATAGGAAAGGCGATAAGCAAGCGTTTTGCGGCAGCGGGAGCGGAGGTGCATATTTTTGATAGGGATGAAGCGGGATCAAACGGGGTGGTGCAAGAGATTGCCGATTTAGGTGGTCGTGCCATACATCATACGGGTAACGTGACGGATCAGAAAGAAGTACTTGCCCTGGTGGATAAGATGTGCAAGATCGATATTTTGGTGAATAATGCTGGAATTGCGCATGTAGGCAACGTGGAAAAATGTGCTGAGGCAGATTTTGAGCGGGTATTTCAAGTCAATGTGAAAGGAGCGTATAATTTGCTATATGCTGTCGTTCCCCTGATGAAAGCGCAGGGTGGAGGAGTTGTGTTAAATTTAGCTTCTATTGCTGCTTTGGTTGGTATCAGTGATCGATTTGCTTATTCGATGAGTAAGGGCGCAATTCATGCCATGACCTTATCGGTAGCCAGAGATTACTTACATGATGGTATCCGTTGCAATAGCATTTCACCAGCACGCGTACACACCCCTTTTGTGGATGGTTTTATTCAAGCCAATTACCCAGGTCAGGAAGCGGAGATGTTCGAAAAATTGTCGAAATCTCAACCCATCGGCCGGATGGCTACGCCAGATGAAATTGCTAAATTAGCTTTATTCTTATGTAGTGACGATGCCGCTTTTATCACCGGTAATGATTATCCGATTGATGGCGGATTTATTAAGTTGAACAATTAAATAACAACATACACATGCAATTAATACGTTTTGGAGAAGCCGGTAACGAGAAAATCGGTGTAGCGATTGGAGAGAAGAGATACGATGTTTCGGCCTTTGGTGGGGACTATAATGAGCAATTTTTTGAAAAAGATGGTCTTTCGCAATTAGCTAAATATGTACAAGACAATGATGGGCAATTGTCCGAAATACCAGCCGATGTGCGCATCGGATCACCAATAGCGCGCCCATCGAAAATTGTTTGCATCGGCCTTAACTATAAAGATCATGCGGCAGAGACAGGCGCTGCTATTCCAGCAGAGCCGATTATCTTTATGAAATCCACAACCTCTTTAATCGGTCCTTTTGACCAAGTGGTGATTCCAAAAGGTTCAGAAAAAACAGACTGGGAAGTAGAATTTGGCGTCGTAATCGAGAAAAAGGCGTCTTACGTGTCCGAAGCGGATGCCTTGGATTATGTAGCCGGTTATGTGTTGCATAACGACGTGTCTGAACGCGCGTATCAGTTGGAGCGCGGTGGTACCTGGGATAAAGGGAAGGGCTGCGATACCTTTGCGCCAATTGGCCCCGTGTTGACCACTAAAGACGAGATTCCTGATATCAACAACGTACGCTTATGGTTAAAAGTAAATGGCAAAATGTACCAGGATGGAAATACCAAAAACTTGATTTTCGACGTGCCGTTCATTGTTTCTTATGTTTCCCAATTCATGACGCTTTTGCCGGGCGATGTGATCTCTACCGGCACACCAGCGGGCGTGGGGTTAGGCTTTAATCCGCCGATCTATCTTAAACCAGGAGATGTGATTGAGCTAGGGGCAGATCACTTGGGTGAATCACGTCAGGAAGTAATTGCCTACCGTTAATTTTATTAAGGTTCGTTTATCTGACTAAAACTGAATACACATGACGATAGATTCGCACCAGCATTTCTGGATGTACGACCCTGATCGCGACAGCTGGATCACGGAAGAAATGAGCGCCATCAGGCGCCACTTTATGCCGACAGATTTAAGGGCAGAATTGCACGCGAATGGCATAGATGGTGTCATTGCCGTACAAGCGGCTTCCACGCCAGAGGAAACCCAGTTTTTGGTGGATTTATCGACCATGTATGCCATGATAAAAGGCGTAGTAGGTTGGGTAGACCTCAGAGCGGAAAACTTGGAGGAGCAATTGGAAAATTTTAGAAGCCTTCCGATTACAAAGGGTTTTCGACATATTGTAGAAGCAGAAGCCGACCCTGACTATCTCGTACGAGAAGATGTGCAACGCGGTTTGTGTGCACTGACCAAATACGATTATACCTTTGATCTGTTGATTCATCCACGGCATTTTCAGCAAACCTTAGCTTGCGTAGCGCAAAACCCGAAGTTGCAATTTGTGTTGGATCACATGGCCAAGCCAGATATCAAATCGGGAGAAGTAGAACAGTGGGCTAGCTTTATCGCCGATTTATCAAAATATCCCAATGTGGTATGTAAAGTCTCTGGTTTAGCCAAAGAAGCAGATTGGTCGAACTGGGAATTGTCGGATTTTACGGCCTATATTGATCATGTCATTCAACACTTTGGTAAAGATCGCGTGATGTTTGGTTCGGACTGGCCCGTTAGCCTGCTGGCGGCTACCTATCGAGAAAGCAAAGAGATCGCGGCAAGCAGATTAGACGACTTCACGTCGGAAGAGCGCGCCGCATTTTGGGGAGAAACGGCACGCAGAATCTATAAATTTTAATGCTTTTACATGGATTTACATTTAACAAATAAAGTCATTATCGTTACAGGCGGCGCCAAAGGAATTGGTAAAGGGATTGTATTGTCTTTAGCGAAAGAAGGTGCCATACCCGTTATTGTGGGGCGAAGTGCAGCCGATAATCAATTGGCTGTAGCAGAAGTAAGTGCGTTTGGTGCGGAAGCGTATGCCATCGCCGCCGAGCTGTCGGATCCAATAGCGTGTGAGCGCGCAGTACAGCAAACTATAGAAAAATATGGCCGTATTGATGGCTTAGTGAATAATGCCGGAGTGAATGACGGCGTAGGTTTAGTATCGGGCAACTATGAGGCTTTTGTCGCTTCATTGCATAAGAATCTGGTACATTACTACCTCATGGCCCACCACGCATTAGATGCGCTAAAACGAAGTAAAGGAGCCATTGTTAACATCAGTTCTAAAACGGCAGAAACTGGGCAGGGTGGTACCTCTGCCTATGCAGCGGCCAATGGTGGTCGTAACGCGCTCACGCGGGAATGGGCGGTAGAACTGTTGCCGTATCAAATTCGGGTGAATGCCATCGTCGTGGCAGAAGCTGCTACGCCGCAGTATGATCGTTGGATTCAAACATTGGATAATCCAGAAGAAACGTTGAAGAAAATCACAGACCGTATTCCCTTGGAAAACCGAATGACCACAGCAGAAGAGATTGCAGATACGTGCGTATTTTTGTTGTCGGACAAATCTAGTCATACCACCGGACAATTGATTCATGTAGATGGGGGATATGTGCATTTAGATCGCTCTCTTGTGAGAGAATAATCCCTATCGTTTGTCTGTATTTATAGCCCAATAATTCCTTATTGAGCTGGCTGCGGAGAAACAATACAAGACGTGGAAAATAAATAGGCTCTAAATCAGTGGATTTGAGAATGGATGATGATTTCTCTTGACAAATTAATTTGGAGTTTCTATATTTGCATCACTTCAAACAACGGAAGTAACCAGAGATGCCCAGATGGCGGAATTGGTAGACGCGCTGGTCTCAAACACCAGTGGAGCAATCCATGCCGGTTCGATCCCGGCTCTGGGTACAAAGCCTGATAGTTTAATCACTATCAGGCTTTTCCTTTTATATATCATGCTTAACATCTTTTAACATGACATCGATTAAACGTTCGGGTCATTTTTCATTCTATCTATACAAAGCAACACATAGTGTGGTGGTTAGTCAGTGGTAGAATAGTGATTGATTATATGTTTTAAATGTGAGAAGTCTTGTCCGAAAGGGCAAGACTTTTTTGCTGTTAGACTTTTGCTGCCTCTGCTTCAAATATGTGGTCGATCTTCCAAGATGCCTTATCTTTTGAGGCAGCTACTGCCAGGCGATCGCAACGTTCATTTAATGGATGACCTGCATGACCTTTTACCCACACCAATCTCACTTGATGAAGTTTATGTAATTGCATTAATCTTAACCAGAGATCTCGGTTCTTTTTGCCCTGAAAACCTTTTTGTATCCAACCATACACCCATTTTTTGTCGATGGCGTCGATGACGTATTTAGAATCTGAATAGACGGTAACTTGTTGATTGATGGATTTCAACGCTTCTAATCCGATGATTACCGCTAATAACTCCATCCGATTATTCGTGGTCTTACGAAAACCACCTGAGTATTCTTTTTCAATTAACTTTCCATGTAACGATGCGTTATCTCCTTTGTAAATCGTTCTTAAAATCGTACCGTATCCGCCAGGGCCTGGATTTCCACTCGATGCACCGTCTGTATATAATTCAATCATTAGTTCAAATATACGGGTTTTGCGGTGGTGTCCGTGCGGGATAGGCACATGTTTATAGCTGGAAATATTTTCTTTTGGCTAACAATAGCTGTTCAATAGGGGAGGCACAAAAAAATGCGTAGCTTTTGGCTACGCATCTAAATTCTAATGTGAAATATATTCTACTTGGCAATTAGCCTAAATAGGACTTCAAGATTCTACTGCGTGAAGTATGGCGTAAGCGTTGCAAAGCTTTATCTTTAATCTGTCTGACACGCTCTCTAGTTAAGCTAAACTTCTCACCAATCTCTTCCAGAGACAATTGATGATTGGATCCAAGGCCAAAGAATAAAACGATAATCTCTCGTTCTCTTTCTGTTAGGGTAGCTAATGAACGTTTAATTTCTTCAGATAAAGACTCGTCAATCAGAGTACTGTCGGTATCAGGATCTTTATTTTCTAATACGTCAAGTAACGTGTTTTCTTCTCCTTGTACGAATGGTGCATCCATGGAAACATGTCTACCTGAATTACTTAATGTATCAGATACCTTGTCTACGGTGGTTTCCAAGATGTCAGCCAATTCTTCTGGAGATGGCTCACGCTCATACTCCTGCTCCAATTTGGAGAATGCTTTACTGATCTTGCTTAAAGAACCCACTTGGTTCAGTGGCAAGCGAACGATTCTAGACTGCTCTGCGATAGCTTGTAGTATAGACTGGCGAATCCACCATACTGCGTAGGAGATAAACTTGAATCCTTTGGTTTCGTCAAATCTCTTCGCCGCTTTGATTAGGCCTAAATTGCCTTCGTTGATCAAGTCACCTAATGTTAGGCCTTGATTTTGATATTGTTTTGCGACGGAGACGACAAACCGCAGATTCGTTTTTGTAAGCTTTTCCAGCGCCACTTGATCACCCTCACGGATGCGTTGCGCCAAGATCACTTCTTCTTCCGCAGTAATTAAGTCTACTTTACCAATTTCGTGAAGATACTTATCTAACGATTGAGATTCACGGTTGGTAATGGATTGTGTAATTTTAAGCTGTCTCATCTACTGTATTAAATGCCTTCCTTAATGAAATGTTTGCAAAAATAAGAAAAATAACCGGAAAAATTGTTATCACGGCCGGATTATACCTATTCAGAATGAGGTAATTAGAAAAGGTTTAATGAATAATCACTTCGTCAATAACTGTACCAAAAACAAGTGAGAAGAATGTTTGGACACAGAATTATATAAGACTTACGCTTAAATAGGTACTATTTACTTTACGATTCGTATTTGACAAACTACTTCACAATTTTTTTGAGAATATGCGAGCCTTATTAGCTGATGATTTATGTTGAAATTATGACAAATTATACCCAAATCATTTCTTCTAACAATATCTTAGTTGGAAAGTACTTTTATAGAGATGAATCTGGTTTGAGACCTTATTTACGGTTTTTTTAAATGGATCTTCTATTTACTATAGCCTAAGAACATTATTTGCTGATAATTAAAATCTACTAAAATTATAGATATTATAGATTTTAATGTTTAGTTTTGAAAATATCATGGCTAAAAAGTTTTAATAACCATTTAATTAATGAAAACATGTATTACCAAATTAGTTTTTATCGCGTTTACCCTTCGTTAACTAACAAGCTTATCTCTTCTATATCTTTCATAGTATGTCCTTCACGAATGTGTAGGTAATAAATTTTTGCGGGGCGATCACTTCGTTTAGGCACCCATTATCACAAGTATTAATTGGCGTTGGCACTTGTAGTATTTCACTTTTAAACTTACCCAAATGAAAAACAGAGTATCTACATACTCCCTGGCACTTCTGTTGTCACATCCCATCGTACATACCACACGTTCTCAGGAATCTAGATCGCTGAACCAAGCCTTCACTGTAGACCGTTTTTTCAAGAACCTATCGATCCGAATTTAAAATAAAACCCAGTATGGGATTAATTTTTCACTTAACATGAACCTTGTGAGCACGATATCAAAATCGAAAAATCGCTTCCTGCTGGAATTTGGACTGCTATTCTTCCTGATTCTGTCTATACCGTATGATCAATATCTCTTTCTATCTCTTGCGAATGGTTCTCTATTTTCTTTTGAAAATGCGTTTCAATGGGCAACTTATCGTACTTCTTTTGTTATTGAAGGGGCGTATGTAGGTTCAGATGTTCGAGGTTATTATAATTGGCTGATCGCGCTTGGCGTCGCTTTGGTGCTGGTGATTGCTTTCGGTAAATATTTTCGCAAACGATACCAAGTAGAAGAGCATACGCTCTATTATTGGCTGCGGGTTTTGCTGCGCTATCGCTTGGCATTGGCGATCACTTTTACGGGAATTGTCAAGGTTTTGCCTATCCAGATTCCTGAACCGACACTCAGCGATTTGCACACAGAATATGGGGATTTTTTGCGGTGGAAGCTGTATTATCTTACTAATGGCATAGCTACTGCTGGATATCTGCCGCTTATTGGTGCATTGGAGGTCATTGCTGGTTTGCTATTGCTGCATCGCCGTACTGCCGTGATCGGTGCTGGTGTATTGGTAGCGATATTGCTTAATGTGGTGATCGTAAACTACGTGTACGATATTGGCGAGCAGGTGTACAGTTCCTTCCTGTTGTTGATCGCAAGTGTGATTTTTTTATACGATTTGCCGAGGTTCTACGGGTTGTTGGTAAATCATGGTGCTGTATTGCCAGATGTCTTTGTTCCGCGATTCAGTCCTATCGTGTGGAGAGCACGACCATACTTACAGATTGTTTTTTTGCTGCTGATTGCCGGATTTAGTGTACAAGCATATGTCGTGTGGAAGCATACCAACTATCCGTTTCCAGAGGAAAAAGGTGTTGCCAAGTGGAAGGGTCTGTACGATGTGAAAGATTTTGTGTGGAATGGCGATACGTTGGCGTATTCTTTAACGGATGAGTATCGGTGGAAAGACGTGGTGTTCGAAGCTTGGAATTCCATCAGTATACGAGACAATTTTACGGTAAAGGCAGATAGCTTGAAGCCGCGCATCTCCACTCAAAACGCGCGAAACTATGAGTACTTAGGGAATGGTGGTCGTCGTTTTTATCGCTACACGTATCGGAAGGTGGAGAAGAATAAGCCAGCACAGCTCAACCTTAACGGACAAAATGATGCTGACAAACATTTTAATTTTCTATTGGATGAGGTAGATCCTGTCACGCTTGTGCTCCGTGGCAGAGATGAGGCGGGCAATACCTTGCAGGTAAGACTCGAAAGACAGGCGAAGAACTACTTGCTGCACGAAGGTAGAAGAAAGCCAATCCGCATCTATTAAGCTATTAATTCCTTGACAAAATGGCAACTGTATTTACAATAACAACCTATAATGAGGCCGCAAAGAGTACTTCGTGGAGGTACTGGGAGAAGGTAGTATTTAGGTTCGCTTTTATCTTCTTTATTTTAATGGTGGTCCCACTGGATGGAAAATGGTATGAGAAAATTATTGCTCCAGATTCGCTGTACGATTTTCTGGCTAGTATTGCGGGCGGTTCCCGATCAGGTTGGATCGGCATTGAATCGGAAAGTGGCACGTGGGGATTTGCTTCCTATGTTTCTTGGTGGCTTAGCGCGCTCATCGCAGCTTTAGTAAGCGCGATATGGACTATATTGGCACGAAACAGGCAACAGCATAACTATGAGGTCCTTTATTATTGGCTTCGCGTAATTGTGCGTTATCGTATTGCGTTTGGTCTTATTGCCTTCGGTTTTATCAAATTATTCCCGATGCAGATGCCTTTCCCATCTCTAGCCAATCTGAATACAGATTTCGGAGAATATGCGCCATTCAAACTGTACTGGCAGATTGTAGGCATTTCCTACAAATACGAGATTTTTCTGGGCTTTCTAGAGATAGCTGCGGGTACTTTACTTCTTTTTCGAAGTACCACCGCTCTCGGCGCTATCATCACCGCAGGCGTACTATTTAATATTGGCCACGCCAATATCGCATACGATGGTGCGGTTCATGTGTACAGCTCATATTTTGTGTTGTTGTCTTTATTCTTACTAATACAGTATATTCCCGATATCTGGCGGTTATTCATTATCCGAGAAGCGGTAAATCCTCATTATTATACACCAAATTTACAGCATCGCTGGATACGCATCGGACGGGTGGTGGTCAAATCGCTCATCATAATTCTATTCATCTTTGTTTACGGTTATTTCAGGTACGATCGTTTTTACAACGAAGGTCGGCTGAAGGAACCAGTATTACCAGGGCTGCCGCAATCCGCAGGACATTATCAAATAACATCTTTTGAACTTAATGGACAGCTATTGCCGTATAATCCGAACGATTCCATCCGCTGGCACGAAGCATTCTTTGAACGCTACTCCACGTTGGTGTACAAAGTCAATAAACCGCATGACATTGACTTGGGGAATGGCACGCCCGCATTAAATGATGTGCTAAAAACTTACGAATTCACAGGCAGAGCAGGAGGAAAGACCTATCTATATTATGAAATAGATTCGGTTGATAACACGCTGTACCTAATTGATAAAAACAGGAAGTTTACCCGTGATGAGCGAAAGCTGCTGGACAAAAAGAGGGATGTGGGTTTAAAAGCATTGTACGATACAGCCGTGGGAGATGGATTGGGAATTTTTCGCTGGAAATATGAAAGGCCGAGTACAGGGCGTATCATACTCAGTGGGTTAGATGCACAACAAGATTCTATCCATATTACACTAGATAGAATAGAGGAAAACTATCTCACCGGTAAGGAATGGTACATGGAAAACAATCTTTTTACTTATTAATCACCTAAATAGCACACGACATGAGAAGAAGACTATTTATCCGTCAATCCTTATTTGCATTCGCTATAGCAGGTACTAACAAGATATTATCTTGTACTAGTACTGAGGCTAAGCCGGTAGATTACGAAATCAAACAATTCGAAGACGAAGGCTTATCGCATTTTTCTTACGCGATAGAAGCGGGTAAGAAACTGGTTTTAATTGATCCTTCTAGAGATCCGCAACCCTATTATGATTATGCCGCAGCACGCGGAGCGGAGATTATCGCGGTGATTGAGACGCACACGCATGCTGATTTTGTTAGTGCTCATTTACAAATCCATCAAGAGCGAAATGTACCCGTTTTGATAAGTAAGCTGGCAAAGGCGACTTATCCGCATCAACCCTTTGACGAATCGGACCTACTATCTATCAGTGATAAAGTTTCGCTTCGTGCGATAAATACACCGGGGCATTCAAGCGATAGCTTGTCCGTAGTTTTGGAAGTGGATGGAAATGATGTGGCGGTATTTACAGGAGATGCGCTCTTATTAGGTGGTGTAGGCCGCCCGGATTTGCGGGAATATTCTGGCGAAGCCGCTTCGCAAAGGGAATATCTGGCCAAGCAAATGTATGAGACCATACACAATAAGTACAGTCCGTTAGCGGATGATGTGCTGGTATATCCAGCACATGGAGCAGGCTCTTTATGTGGCAATGGGCTGAGTGAGGCAAAGGTGAGCACCATCGGACATGAAAGAAAAAATAATTTTGCTTTTCAGTCTACGACTGAAGACGCATTTGTAACGCGCTTACTGCTTGACCAGCCAGATGTGCCGGTGTACTTTCCTTTCGCCGTGGAGGTTAATAGAGACGGGGCTCAGCCGCTATTACCTGCCTTGAGCACATTGGCTAGGCTCTCCGCCATTCCTCGAGGAGAGCCGCAATCTTTGATTGTCGATACGCGCTCGGCAGAACAATTTCGCGCTGGACATCTTCCTGGTGCTATAAATATCCCGGATCGACGTAAATCAGAAACCTGGCTCGGTACTTTAGTGGCACCCGATGAACCCTTTTATTTAATAGTAGAAGACCAAGCCAGCATCCAGCCGCGTCTGGAAAAAATAGGGAAGATTGGATACGAAGCGCTAGTAAAAGGCGTGCTGATCTACGATGAGCAGCAATTCGATCAGAAATCTGCGACTTTCGATACGACAGATTTCAAAGCAAACCCAACGCAATACTTGATTTTAGATGTGCGATCTGAGGAGGAGGCTAAAGCTAAGCCGGTATTTGCAGAAACTAAAGTAATTCCATTATCACGGCTCAAAGAGCAGCTCGATAGCATAAATACCGATAAGCCAATTGCTGTTCACTGTGCTTCGGGCTACCGCTCGGCAGTAGCCACTAGCCTTATTAAAAAACACAAACCAGAAGCGCAGGTGCTGGATATCGGCGAAAATATTAAGCAGTATGGAGATGATCACACATAACACAGATTTTATGGGAAGAAATATAATTTGGACTATATGCGCAGGGCTGACAGTTTTTTTTGCCAGTTGTCATGATCCCGCTGCGGTAAAAAATGCGGTAAAAAATACAGATGTAGTAATCCATCCGAAAGATGCGGCAAACTTTAAACAGGAATTAGAAAGCCTGAATGATAGTAGCCGAGTACAGGTAGTGCTACCCGATAGCCTTCCTGTCGTGTACGCCACTGAGGATGAAGTGTTAAACTTGGAGAATGGCATTGTATTGTTTGGCTGGCCTCGTTGCCCTTGGTTTCGTAATGCGGTAGAACCGTTGTTCGAATTTGCACAGGAAGAACATGCCGCAATCTACTACCTAGATATTCACGACATCAGGGATACCAAAGAACTCATTGAGGGCAGCGTTTCCACAACCAAAGAAGGGAGCCCAGGCTATTATGCGATTTTAGAAAAGTTTGATGCTGTGTGGAATCCGTATACCATACTTGGTGTCGATTCCATTAAACGGATATCATCGCCTACAGTTCTTTTTATTGAAAAAGGCAAAGGGGTGCACATCGTCGTATCTACCGTGGTGTCGCAGACCGATCCTGCTGTCAAATTAGATAGTACGCAACGAGAAGAACTTAAAGCACGTTACCGAAAATACTTTACCACTTAATTAGATCATGTATCATGAAGAAAATCTTGAAAACTACCTCAGTATTAGTTATATTCCTAATTTTTACAACCTCCTGCGGATCAGGTAGCGATAAAAAAAACGATGCTGTCGTGGATGCAACCGATTCTACGGCGGTGGAAAACGACGTACAACCAAATACTGGATGCGATTAATTTGCGATAGCTATTCTATATTCGTACCTTATCTAAATAGCCCAATGTATCCATGAGCAGATATGACGCCATCATTGTAGGTTCTGGCCCTAATGGACTTGCTGCCGCCATCACTTTGCAACAGCAAGGTCTTTCCACGCTTTTAATTGAAGGTGATGAACAGATTGGCGGTGGCATGCGAACAAAGGAACTCACGCTTCCGGGATTCAAGCACGATGTATGCTCAGCGATACACCCTATGGCAATGGCTTCGCCTTTCTTCAATTCGTTGCCATTGGCAGCGCACGGTTTAGAATTTGTGCTACCGAGGTATGCGGCCGCCCACCCGTTAGATAATGGCGCTACGGCATTTTTGCATAATAATCTGTCGGATACGGTAGATGGATTGGGTGTTGATGGGCAGCGATATAAAAGGTTGATCGAGCCGTTGATGACAAATTGGGAATCCTTGTCTAAGGATATTATGGGTCCGCTGCGGTTTCCAGACAAACCACTGAATTTGGCAGCTTTTGGCTTGCATGCGCTGCAACCCGCCAGTTGGATAGCGCGCCGCTTTCAAACCCAACAGGGCGCTGCGCTCTGGGCAGGAATGGCGGCTCATGGCATTCAGCCATTGAGCAACTGGACTACATCAGCCATTGCGTTGGTGCTTTCGGCTGTAGGTAATAAATACGGCTGGCCAGTACCAATAGGAGGTTCGCAAGCTATTGCGAATGCATTGCTTAGTTATTATCAATCGCTAGGCGGTGAGCTGCAGACCGGTAATTGGATAGATGATATAGCAACCCTACCATCACACAAAGTATTGATTTTGGACATGACACCAAAACAACTGCTTCAGCTCAAAGGTTGCACCTTTTCCAAAAGCTATACCCGACAATTGCAACAGTTTCGGCAGGGAATGGGCGTTTTTAAAATTGATTGGGCACTTTCAGAGAAAACGCCATTTCGGGATCTGCGTTGTCAGGAGGCTGCTACGGTCCACTTAGGCAATACATATGCAGAGATCGCTGAAAATGAACGTGCCAGTCATCTCGGTAAAAAAGTAAAAAAGCCATTCGTTCTGTTTACACAACAAAGTGCGTTTGACGACCAGAGAGCTCCTGCGGGTAAGCATACCGGCTGGGCATACTGTCATGTACCTAATGGTTCGCCAGAAGATTATACCCAAGAAATAGAGAAGCAGATAGAAAGGTTTGCGCCAGGTTTTAGAGATACCATTTTAGCGCGACATACCTATAGTCCCGCACAATTAGAAGCGTATAATCCCAACTATATCGGCGGTGATATCAACGGTGGAATTATGGACATATTTCAATTGTATACCAGACCAGTAAGATCACTTACACCTTACCGTACTTCATTAAAACAGGTGTATATCTGTTCGTCATCCACTCCGCCAGGTGGTGGGGTACATGGCATGTCTGGTTATCACGCTGCAAAGACTGCCTTGAAAGATCATTGGGGAATAGTTGATGCGGTAGGATTATAAATAGTTTCGGCAGTTTGCAAAGTGACGACCTTGAATATTCCATATCCAATCATAAATTTTTCAGGGAAATAGCCTTTTTTTTAATTTTTTTAAAATTAATTTTTTGTAGTTTCATTTTATAAAACCAATTATAGATGAACGAGCAAGTCAAAAAGAAGAATACCATTCTAATAGTTTTAGTGGCCTCACTCGGGTATTTTGTAGATATCTACGACTTAATTTTATTTTCTGTAGTACGTGTGAAAAGTCTGACAGATTTGGCAGTACCGGAAGAAGATATGCTCCATGTAGGAGCCACGATCATTAATAGTCAAATGTTTGGGATGTTAGTAGGCGGTGTTTTGTGGGGCGTACTGGGAGATAAAAAAGGCAGGTTAAGCGTTTTATTCGGCTCGATTATCACTTATTCCTTAGCCAATATTGCCAACGGCTTCGCTACGACTGTTGATCAATACACCATTATCCGTTTTATCGCCGGTGTGGGTCTGGCGGGAGAGCTAGGCGCAGGCATTACGTTGGTTGCCGAAACGATGAGTAAGAAAAATAGAGGTTACGGAACCATGATTGTCGCTGCTGTTGGTTTGATGGGGGCGGTAATGGCAGCTTTAATCAGCTCACGCTACACGTGGCAGACCAGCTATTTTATCGGAGGAGGTATGGGCCTTCTATTGCTAACATTACGTATTGGCCTGGTAGAATCGGGCATGTTTAAGGAGGCTGCCGATAAATCAGTGCAACGTGGCAACTTCTTCATGTTGTTCAACAATTGGGCGAGATTTAAGAAATATTTGTGTTGTATTTTAATTGGCTTGCCTCTATGGTATGTTGTTGGTGTATTAATCACCTTCTCGCCAGAGTTTGGAAAGGCTTTAAATGCCACTGGTGTGTTAGATGCTGGTAAAGGAATTATGTATTGTTATATTGGAATTTCGGTAGGAGATGTGGTGGCTGGTCTTTTATGTCAATTACTAAAGTCCAGAAAACAAGTGATGTTCATTTTTCTAGTGCTAACAGCGATTTCTGTAGGGATTTACCTTAATTCTTTTGGTGTAACTCCAGAAGGTTTTATTCTATTAAGTTTGCTGTTGGGATTTGCCTCTGGTTATTGGGCAACATTTGTGACTATTGCGGCGGAGCAGTTTGGTACTAATTTAAGAGCTACTGTGACCACCACCGTTCCAAACTTTATACGCGGATCTTTAATTGCTATTACGTTAAGTTTTCAGTTTTTCAAAGACAAACTGGGTATTTTAGAAGGAGCCATGTTGGTTGGCGCAATTTGTATCATCATATCGCTGGTAGCTTTGAGTCAGTTAAAAGAAAGCTTTAGTAAGGACTTAGATTATGTAGAACATTAATATGTAGGTTAATCCAGATGCATGTCAGGCGAAATACACCTGGCCAAACAGGTCGGAAATGGATGCGAATGCAACTTCGAGGCAGCGATTATTTGGAGTTTTTTTTCAAAAAACCTTTCTCCACGCCGTCCTCTATTAAGGTCTCCGCATAAGTCCAAAGATCTTTAGAACCCTCTTTGATCACACTTTTTTTAGCATATACTTTCTGGTAATTTACTCCTGGCTCATGCCAGGTACCTCCATTGTTGGAGCTGTTTTGTAACAGAGGTTCTAAGCGATCCATGGCGCGAGCAAACTTGGCTTCTGCTGTTTGTCCGCCTTCAAACTCTTCCCAAATAGCAATTAATTCCTGAGCGGTTTCTTCCGGTAGGAGTCCGAAGATGCGTTGTGCAGCTAAGCGCTCTTCATCAGTATTGTCATGGCTTTTTTGGGTGTCATATATAAATGTGTCGCCAGCATCAATCTCCACAACATCATGAATGAGAACCATTTTTATCACCTTCAGTACGTCTATCGACTCATTCGCATGTTCGGTAAGTACGATGGCCATCAGTGCGAGGTGCCAACTATGTTCTGCGCTGTTTTCGCATCGATCACTATGAAACAACTTCGTTCTGCGCTGAATGTATTTCAGTTTGTCGATTTCTTTGATAAAGGCGAGTTGTTTTGAAAGATTTTCAGGCACCATGCTTATTCCGCTAATTCTTTAAATTATTTTACAACTCAAAAATACGAAGCTAATTTTTAAAAGCAATTGCATTAAATTAGAGCACGCGGACAACTTTCATAAACCGACGTTGATAACTACCTTCCAACTTGGTTTCCGTTACTGCTTGTGCCTTGCCCGAGCTGGCGTGAATAAAATGAAGGCCTTGAGATGCCGCATTTGACAGTATAATTCCTACATGTCCAATACTGCGATTGGCAGGATTGGTGCCCGTAAACAAGATAATATCCCCCGCCTTTGCCTCTTCTAAATTTATATCTTCTCCTGCTTGCCCCATACCCGATGAACTTCTGGGCAAGCTGATGCCAAATTCTTTAAATACATAATACACAAAACCGGAACAATCGAAGCCGGCACTTGGGCTGGTTTGTCCGTATTTGTATTTAATGCCTAAGAGTTTTTTGGCGAATGCGATCAATTCTTCTTCCGCAACAACTTTAGCTTCTTCCGAATAATTAGCGCTTATACAAGTATTACTATACATTCGGGATTCAGCCGGAAATTTTGCAGTTGAAGATAGATTTGTTAAGAAATACAAACCTGTTAGGCAGGATATTTTTATGAGATGCGCTGCTTTCATTCAAGCAAAGTTACGGAAAATGAGGGAATTGCATTTAATTAATTACACATGCTTCGATCTACATAAGTTTTATTTCCGTTTCTATTGATATAATAACAGCCTCCACGAGGTCCGCGTATGTATCGACGTGTGGGTTCGGCAGTTGATGAACTCTTCTTATTATCGCTTGAACCTTTTTTGATGGAAGTCGGGTTAGGGGGCGCGCTCGCTTCATACTTAGCATAGATCCAAGTGCCGTCTGGTTTAAGAATGACGCGCCTGCCATCATTGGTTGTGGCATACTTGTTCTGAGCCGACAGCGGATGAGCCATCAACAATGCAAATACGATATAGTATACTATTTTCATAAAATGAGTTTGTGCCCGCAAAAAAGTGACTTTTTTCAAATAGAAGATAAGGTTTCCCGTAATGACGCGTGTTGTCAAGCCACTATCTTTATTTCTAGCGTAAAACAAACACATCGCCAATATTAATTACTAAACGAGATTACATTATGGATTTTAAAGATGAAATTCGCCAATTTGGAAAGCGCGTAGATCGGCTTTTGCCTCAAATTAAAACAGAAGAAGCCACAAAAACTTCACTTGTATTACCTTTTCTAAGAATTCTTGGGTACGATGTTTTCGATCCTTTTGAGGTACATCCAGAATTTATTGCGGACATCGGCATCAAAAAAGGGGAGAAGGTAGATTACGCTATTCTTCGCGAAGAAAAACCTACGATTCTCATCGAATGCAAGCATTATGCAGATGGTTTGGACCCCCATAATTCACAGCTGTTTCGTTATTTCCATACTACGGAAGCCAAGTTTGGCTTGCTAACCAATGGGATAGAGTATCGGTTTTATACCGACCTAGTAACGCCAAACAAAATGGATGAAAAGCCCTTCTTTGAGTTTAAAATATCAGACATCAAAGATAATGAGATACAAGAGTTGAGAAAGTTTCATAAATCTGTGTACGATTTAGAAAGTATCTCTACCGCTGCAAGCGATCTTAAATACTCCACTGAATTAACTATTCTAGTGAATGCGGAGATGCAACATCCAACGGATGAATTCGTGCGATATTTTGCCAAACAGGTGTATCCCAGTGTGGTTACTGCAAAAATTTTGGAACAATTTAATCCATTAGTTAAAAGAGTGTTCGCCCAGATTGTCAATGATCAGATCGCAGAGCGACTGAAAAGCGCTTTAAAAAAAGAAACAGATGCGGAGGAACAATTGGCTGCACAACCGGTTGAACCTACTTCTCTCATTGTAACGACACAAGAGGAGATTGATGGCTTTTTAATTGTGAAATCGATTTTGCGTAAAAATATTGAGGTAGGCAGGATATTTATGCGTGATAATCAATCCTACTGTGGTATTATTTTGGACGACAATAATAGAAAACCAATTTGTCGTTTCTATTTCACGTCGAGCAGACTTCGATTGGGGCTCTTTGACAAAGAGAAAAAGGAGTTAAAATACGAGCTCAACCAATTAGATGATATCTATCTCTATGCCGAGCAGCTCGTAGAAACGGTAGCAAATTATTAGTGACAAAGAAGGCGCAATTGATTAATCAATTGCGCCTTCTTTGTTTTTGCAGATAGCGTAAGACTCGAGTATATATTGTGTGGCAGCTTTCAGCGACCTATGTTGATGGGTAGGATGTAACCCAGGATAGGTAAAAAACTCAACTTCATTGTTGATTTTCGAATACCATACCTTATTGACATGATTCTTGGTTAAGGTGTCCGTTTGTGTGATTCTTTTAAAATGCCTTAACTTTTCACTATTCAACGCCATGATGTTGAGTTGGGGATTTACATCATTGCAATCTATAGCAACATAGTTTTCTCCATTCCAGTACATACACTGCTTATCCGGCCAAGTATAAAAAGCCATTAAAAGAGTAAGTACTAGCGCTGTAGATAGTATAGATAATGACTTTTTATCCTTTAACTTCCAAACAGGATGTCTTGTCAAAACCACTTTTTTATTTTGTTCTCCCTCACTATTTGTACCCAGCGTGATTTTTGTATCTGCGTCTTTGGTTTTGGTTGGAGCAACACCAATTAATGGGTTTGGATTCGTGCTCACTTCACTTGTCATTTCTTTAGGAACTCCTGTTGGTTCACCCGAAGTATTATTATCTCCTTTTGGCATCTCTTCGCCCGGGTTACTTGCTTTTGATTCCTGCGTTTTTTCATTGCCCGATACGGCATTTTCAACTTCTTCTAACTCTTTTTCTCGCCAAGCAGCGTATGGTCGCGGCTGAAAGTTTATGAAGATTGATAGCAAAATAATGGTGTCATCTGATGGTTCGCTGGTTCTGCCTTGCATAAAGTATTGAACTGGTCTGAATTTGTCAATTCCTCCATTCATAATGGCGCGTGCAAGGTCTTCAAATTTCCTGGTATTGTTGAAGATCTTTTCAAGCGCAGGCGTGTCTTTTTGCAAATCCCCAGATGCAAGTTTTAATAAAAGTACATCTCTCAACGCTGCTGGTGAGCGACGTTCTATTTCTCCAAGATCATTATCTGCTTTTCTATTTAGGTAGAAGGCGATAACGGCTTCATTAAAGTTAATTATTGTTGGCATAGGTACAAAATTACATCTATCCACCCATCGGAATTTACGGAAAACCATAAGTCGCCAAGAGCCTCCATCTAGCTGTTTTCCATCGGAAAAACCGGAATTCAATCGGAATTTTCGGAATACCACCGGAAAGAGCGGAATCATCGGAAATACCTTTTTATCAGCCAGTTGTCCGCTATAAATTTGCTTTCGGAATCAGGTAATAGATTAGTTCGTTCTTTCGAGGAAAGATACAAAACAGATTCCAAAAAAGAGAAAACACTGCGGCATTCTTTAGCCGGTTTGGGAAGCAGCTTTAGTCTTCCGCAGTATGATCTCACACTTCCCAAAAAATCAGAAGGCCTTCTGAAAACAATTGTAGCAACCCCGTGCACGAAGCATGCGGACCTACCAAGTTTTTGACTTTTAATTTTTTGTAAAATGTGGTATTTAATTTTTCTTCTAATGATCAGCCAGGGTGGACAATCAACACCTACAACCGGACAAAATGGACAAACAACCATTCAAAGTACCGATGGCGATGGAGGTGAAGAAGGTGACACAGGAACTGTAATTCCGCCAAGACCTCCGATAAAACCATAAGTAGTTGTAGATAATAGTTTACATATGAGGGGCAACATTTTAGTTGCCCTTTCTTATTTAATTATGCTAATTATTGCATAAATTAGTGGGGTAACTCTACCGGCCTTTACTTTGAAAAATCCCTTCTATATTTTTGCAGCTCTCTTCCTGTTGTCCTGTTCTGATAAACCCGGAGAAGAAATTCTAATCGAATCTGAAAATTATGATTACGATCAAGCTTATGTGTTTTTGAATGAAGGTAAGTCAGATAGTGCTTTTTTAAAATTTAGTCAAGCAAAAGATTATTTTCAAAATATACCTGATAGCTTAAATGTCGCTAATTGTTTGTTGATGATGGCCATGATTCAACGAGAAGCGGGGGATTATTTTGGTGGGCAGGAAACAGCGCTACAGGCAAATGACTTTTTGGATCAACAGAAAGAGGAGCACTATCCTTATCTAAGCTCTAATTATAACACTCTAGGAAGGATCAGCCGTGATTTAAAAAATTATGAGGACGCACTATCTTTTTTTAAAAACGCCCTAATTTTTTCTCAGGATTCGGCTAACATATCCATATTTCAGAATAATATTGCTTTAGTTTATGAAAATCTTAAACAGCATAGTAAGGCTGATGAAATTTTTCAGAAAGTCTTATCTCGACCTTATCTAAATCGTAAAGAATACGCCCGCACATTATCTAACCTAGCTAATGCGCGATGGGAAAACGATCCTTCCTACATAGCAGCTCCTGAATTATTGATTGCATTAGCCATACGTATCCGAGAAAAAGACTTCTCCGGCCAAAATGCGAGTTATGCCCATCTTGCTGATTACTATAAGCAACGGCGTCCCGACTCCTCTTTGTTCTACGCACGGAAGCAGTATGTTTCTGCTTTAAAGATTAAAAGTCCGGATGCACAGGTCAAAGCGCTGCGGCGATTAATCCAAACAGGGAATAGAGATTCCGTGCAAACCTATTTCAATAGCTACAGTACACTCACTGATAGTTTGGATAGCGCTCGTAAAGCCGCTAAAAATCAATTTGCTTTAATTCGGTATGAAGTAGAGAAAAACAAAGCCGACAACCTGCGTTTAGAAAATGATAATATCGAAAAATCGACTCGACTTACTCGGCAACGTGCTATAACTGGTGGGCTCACATTTCTTATTATTTTCGCGGGTATAGGCGGCAATTTTTGGTATAAGAAGCGGAAAGAACGATTGGAATTAGAAGCACAAAATAAAATAAAAGCAAGTAAACTGGCGACATCACGTAAGGTGCATGACGTAGTAGCCAATGGTATCTATCGTGTAATGAACGAAATTGAATACAATGATCAATTGGATCGGGATAGCTTGCTCGATAAGTTGGATACTATGTACAATAAATCACGTGATATATCTTATGAAGCGGAAGAACTGACAGAAACTTCAAATGCTTATCATGATGTATTAGGAGACTTGTTAAAATCCTTTGCGAAGGAGAATCGCCGCGTGTTAATTGCTGGTAATGATGCATTAGTATGGGAGTATGTCAGCGATCAGGCCAAATCTGAACTGACAGAAGTGCTGCTTGAGATGATGGTCAATATGGCAAAACATAGTCATGCGGAGAGCGTGGCGATTCGTTTTAGTCAAGAAGACCAGAGTCTGCAGATTCATTATCAGGACGACGGAGTTGGAATGAAAGCCGATGCGCCACGAGGAAAAGGTATTGATAATACGGTTTCCCGTATTCAAGGATTGAGGGGAGAAATTATCTTTGCTAGCGAAGCTGGAGATGGGTTAAAAATAGATATCCGTATCCCCATTTATAAATAGATTAAAATATGTTTAAAAAAGTCCTTATCGCGGAAGATCAACAAAGCGCCAATATATCATTGCAGAAGACCCTTCAGGACCTTCAGGTTGCAACTACAGATTATGTATACTATTGTGATCACGCTTTATCCTGGATAAAAAATGCACAACGGGCTCGCGAACCCTATGATTTACTGATTACTGACCTCAGTTTCGAACCAGATAATAATACGCAAAGACTTGAGCATGGCACAGATTTAATTCGCGAAGCAAAAAATGTTCAGCCAGATTTAAAAGTGATTGTTTTCTCCGGTGAAAATCGCCCAAGTGTTATTGATGATCTTTTCGAAAACCTGAAGGTTGATGGTTACGTACGTAAGGCACGACATGATGCAGATCATCTTAGGCAAGCTCTTCATACGGTGTATGCGCAAAAGTGCTATAAACCTTCCGCGATAAAGCAAGCGATACGTGAGGAAAATTCTTTCGAATTTACAACCGTAGATATTGCTATCGTATCGCTACTTTATCAAGGAGAAATGCAAAAAAATATACCCTTTATCTTGAAACAGCGGCAATTAAAACCTTGCAGTTTAAGTAGCGTTGAAAAACGACTCAATAGTATGAAAGAAGCTTTAGGTTTTTTGAAGAATGAACAGCTTGCAGTGTACTGCAAGGAGAAGGGTTTGATATAACGTACTAGAAACTATCCAGTCTATATAATAAATAAGGAGAACTACACCGTAGCTCTCCTTTGTTTTATTAACTAATTTTAAATGAGTTGTTTATGTTTTTTAATCGTTACGGGAAACCGTAAATTAAAATCGTAATAAGCTTCTACTTTTGATGCATAAACAGACCTCGAATGAGTAGCATAAATAATTGTGCTGCTTGGCCGGAAACTATGAAATGCATACCGATGAAATTACGAAAACTTTTCTCCTCAACAGCTGTAGATGTACAGCCCGCAACGCTGGATCAACAGGTCATTGACGATAATGAGGCAATTCATGCCGCCATTATCTCTCAACTACAGTCCGCTCAAAGCGAAATCTTAATTGCAGCATCTTGGTTTACTGATCAGGAGCTGTTCGATGTTTTAGAGCAGAAGATTGCTTCCGGAACAAAAGCTGAAATTATCTTGGCAGATAATGATGACAATAAACGATTGCCTTTCGATAACTTGGTTAAACAGGGCGCGATTGTTTGCCGGGTACGAGGTGCTGGCTATGGGATGATGCATCATAAATTCTGCGTCATCGATCGAACAACTGTTTTGTATGGGTCCTACAATTGGAGTGTCAATGCCCGTAACAACAACAATGAAAGTATTATGGTGACTAATGATCCCGGAACCGTAGAAAAGATGGTGAAAATATTCTCCGAAACCAAAGAGAAAGTAGCCCTACAACATCAACAGTTACTGGTAGACTCGGATAAAGATGTGGTAAAGACAGTTGCAAAGAACACTATAGTGGAAAAGACCGATTCGAGCTTTGCAGATGTGTTGGATTCGATGATTGCTGCCGAAGTGGCTAATTTTGATCGAAGCTTACTGCGTCAGCAAGGATATGATAGAGCAAAATCTACCAATGGAGATCATCAAACTTTACTTAAAGCGCTCGATACCGTCTATTCTGTGTTTATCAATGATATTGACGTGATCGACGATAAAAAACGTCGTCTTTTGGGAAAAGTTGAAGAGCAAAGATTGAAAGCTACAGAAGCCGCACAGGATCAATCTGATTTGAGTATGAATCACTTAAGCGCGGAGTTAGAATTAAAGAAGCAACACGCTGCTTCGGCCATTGTTGCGAACGACTCTAATATTGCTATTCACACTGAAAAAATCAATCTAAACAATAAGAAGATACAAAGCGAAGAAGACAAAATTCGAAAATGCGATGAGGAAATTAATGAGCAGAAACTAATCTTCGTTCGTCCTGGACATCGCTATTTCGAGTTGATTCCACTAGTTTTTTTTGGGGCACTTTTGCTTTTTTATCTATTCATTTTTTACTCTTCTGCTGCCTATATCATGATTTACAGCGCGGCAGATGCGGAATACAACCTTAAAACGGGCGTAGTAGATATTCCTGAGGTATTTAATCCTTATGCGCTGTCTGATGCTTGGGACAAAGGATCGGTTGCACTTTTGTTTATACTCAGCTTCGTATTAGTTCCAATCGCATTGGCTGTACTTAGTCGCATCGCTCGATTCAATTCATGGAGAGATGGGATTACTTGGGGAGGTATCTTTTTTGTTGATGCCATTATTGCGTACCAAGTAGCCTCTGTGGTGCATCGTGTAATGATTTTGAGAGGTGATACTATCGAAAAATGGCATTTCAATAAGATATTTTCAGATGCAAACTTTTATCTGGTATTCATTTTAGGGGCACTTGGACTTATCCTCTTTAAGTACATCTACAGCAAATTTATTAGCTACTTTGAAGATAGAAATCCCGATCATGCCGCCTTAAAAAGTAAAACATCAATTAATCAATACCAGCAAAATAAGTATAAGTGCTCAGAAACCATTCGCCAGCTAGCTGATAATAATGGGATATTGGAGCAACAAAATATTCTATTGAGAGCAGAAAATCAACTTTTAAAAGCCGAAATAGAGGAAGCTCCCATCACTCTAGTTAGGGAAAAAGAGAAAGCTTCGCTGCTACTCAATCAGAAGAAGCAGTATATTCAACAAACCGCAGACATCTACATTAGCCATATTGAAAATGATAATCTTCCCATTTCCTTACACTCCTTAAAGGATCGGATTAATATATTTTTGGAAGGTTGGAACGACTTCTTGCATCAAGAATATTCTATCATGAAGGCCACTGAAATGTCTATCATGGCGAATCGCAGCATTGATTTGTGGCAAGAAAATAAAATTATCACTAATAAAATAGACTACCGTGTTACAGCATAAACAATTTCTATTCCTTACATCCTCACTTTTTTTCTTTTCCGTACTGTTCGTTGCATGTAACGGGTGTGACGAAGATTCTGAGAAGCCAATGATATTTGAAGATATCCATTACAATATTACCATTGCTCCGGATTTATCCAATCGCATTGATACGATGTTATATCCCAGAGCGATATCTGATTTAGTTATTGTGGATGGCTTTATTGATGCCTTCTATCCAGGAATTGTTACTTATGACTTGGGTAGGAAAAAGGACAACCTACGTAAAACCGGGCAAAAAGATATTTTACGTGTTGATTTTATTAATCAGAAAATGGGCAGTAATTATGTTCTGGCAGACATGGAATTCAATCTGGCGCGTTTTGAAAAAAATCAGGCAGAGAGAATCCAATACCTTACTAATCAAGGGACCGAAAATCTGGATCAAGACAAGCAAAAATTTAAACAATCATATGCTAAACTGAATGATGCTGTTATGAAGCAGAATATGAAAGCAGATATTTGGTCTTATTTTAATAACGGGATTAAAAGTAATTTGTTGGATAATGACATTGATTCTGTTATGCATAAAAATGGAAAAGGTCTAAATAGATCCTTTGCCTGCAATGTGCTGGTGCTATTAACGGACGGCTATATAGAAGCTGGACTTTATGGTAAAGAAAACTGCGAAGGCAACAGGTGCTATTTCTTGGATTCAAAAAGAGTGGATGATTTTAGAATAGCTTTCAAAAAATCTGGATCAAATGATATGAAAGCCTTTTTCGGGCAAGAGGGTTATGGTATCATTCCTGTCGAAAACCCATTGCTCAAAAACTTAAATGTATTGGTTATGGAGATGTATGACCGATCAATCGATTCGAGTGGGAGGGCCAAATATCATCCCTCCGATTGGGAAATTTTACAATTATTTTGGTCAGATTGGCTGACGCAGTCGGGTGTAAAATCATATAAATTATTGCCAACAGCTAGTTCTAAGCAAGAAGCCATGCGTCATGTGCAAGACTTTTTGAGAAGCCGATCTGTAGAATAGCCTCGCACAACAAAAGGTAAATCAGCAGAAATGCTGACCGACGTAAAATATTTCCTTATCTTCGTTAGGTCAAGCCTTTTAGAATGCGAGTCCTAATCTTTATTCTATTTTTATTATTCTCCCTGTTTTGCTTTGCCTGTACTGATCCAGTTGGTAATGATTTTACCCGTAAGGTAAATCATATTCTTTTAGAGGGTAGAAATAATCCTAATAACATAAATTCTAGATGGATTGCCGATTCGTTAGAAGGCTTAAATGTGAAAGAAAAACGCATACTGTCGGTCATTCAAAAGATACAGCGCACGCAGCAAGAGGCTGCTACCCAGACACAGACCAAGACGGAAACAGAGTGGCTTTTAAAGGAAGCAGATTCTCTCTCTACTCAAATCGGAGATCCGAGTTTGTCTGTTTGGGTCAAATCGCAGATTGGATATTATTACTATCACCTTACACAATTAGAAAAAGCCTTGCCCTACTTTGTCGAGGTTTCCAAATACTTGGCAGTTCCAAATTTTGAACCGAAGATAGACCCGGTAGATTGCCTTCTAAAAAACGCTTATTTTTTTGGCAACATCGGTGATCATCAGCTAGCAATTAATAATCTTGAAGACGCCTTACTTTCGCAGACTATTGGACAAAACGATACCGCACTGTTACAATATGCATTGGGGTATCACTATCAAATCGTAGGGGATTCTGAGAAAGCGAAAACCTATTTTTTATCCGCTAAATCTGGTGCAGAGCATCGCAACCCAATTCGTTATGCGAAAGCACTCGGGGAATTGGCTTTGTTAGAAATGAATTCCGGGAATAGTGTGAACGCGGAAGATTTCTTGCTAGAAGATATCAACTTGTCGAAACGTTATGGCGATGCGCGCAATGCCATGTTTGCTCGCATCAGGCTTGGTAAGCTTTATATCGAAATGCAGCGATGGGAAGAGGCAAGTGCGGCGCTACAAAAGGCAGAAGCCTACGCAGCTACCAAAGAAAATTTATTAGGATTTCAGCGGGAGATTATACAGCTGAATTTGTTGATCCAGCAGCACGCGGGCAATCAGGAAGCGCAACTTGCGCTACATCATAATCTGCGTGAGGTAGAGGAGCAGGTAAAGTATACCGATGGTGAAGATGCGGTGATGAATGTAAAATTGAAACTATTACGAGAAGAGTCCGATTGGAGTAGAATAATACAAGAAAATAAGCTGCAAAAATCAAATCTAACCGGCATTGCTTTACTGTTTATTTGTACTTTGTTGATCATACTAGTTATTTCTCTACGCGTTTCAAAATTGAAATCATTGAGGTTACAACAATCGGAATTTGAATATAAAATCACCACTATAGAATTGGCAAAGTTTAAATCGGACAATCGGTATGAACAGGCACAACTTACGATACAATCTTACCTCAACTTTATTGAAGAGCGTAACCATGCGATTGATCATCTAAAGGAGGAGCTGACCAAGCTAGAAAGCACTACGTCTGGTGATGACGTAGAAAAACGGCAAAAACTACAGGATTTACTATCCGAACATTTAATGACTGAAGATAACTGGTACCGCTTTAAACGAATTTTCATCGCGGAATATCGGCCATTTTATGACTATGTGGTAGGGCAGTTAACGGGTATCACGGAATCGCAGTTACGTATTGTACTTCTGCAAAAGATTGGCGTCACCAATCACGAGATGGCAAACCTTTTGGGTATCGGTCAAGAATCTATTCGGAAAGCGAAGCAACGACTTCGAAAAAAATATGGAGACGATTACGAGCAATGTTTCCATGTCTCTGCAATTATATAACCTCCTGCTTTCCTGGAGATAAATCTTTTTAGCAAATATGTTTTAATAGGATCTCCATGCTGAACGATTGATACAGTCGATCTATCTATGGTTGAACCAAATTTTCACATTTTAATCGATTTCCGGTAGGTCGATTAAAAATGTTTTGTTAAGTTTGGCAACTATTTAAAACAAGTCTAAATAAAAATGAAGTCTACCTATCCCTATTGGCGGTGCATCGTGGCGCTGGCACTGTGTTTTGTATGGAATGAATTATCGGCACAAGCGCTGCAGGTTGCTGTCAAAGATGCTGCAGCGAATCCAATCGAAGATGTACACGTGTGGGTAGATGCTCGTGTTCAGGGCAAGACGGATGCAATGGGTGTATTATCATTCGATCGGCCAAACCGGGCGCAGTTTCAAATTAGAATTAGCAAAACTGGCTATTCTGACCAGGTGCGTGTCGTCCTGTTGGACACCGTAGATGCTCCTATTCATTTTACTTTAGGAACCGGACAGCGCATGGAGCAGGTAGTGGTTACTGCTGGTCGGAAGCCAGAAAGCATCGCCAATGTGCCTTCATCTATTTCTATTTTAAGTCAACGAGATATTGAAATGCAAAGCCAAATCAGTACCAATATTGCCAGTGTGCTTGGTAATACTATTCCCGGTTTAGGAACTTCTACAGCAAAAGGCAGCAATGCCGGGCAAACCTTACGCGGACGTGCGGTATTGATTCTTATTGATGGTATTCCGCAATCTACTCCTTTGATGAATGGCGCGCGCGATATGCGATCCATCGATCCGGCCGTTCTGGAGCGAGTGGAAGTGATAAAAGGAGCAACCTCTATTTATGGGAATGGCTCGGCAGGTGGTATCATTAACTACATCACGAAGAAGAATGATCTTAACGCGCCGCGAATAGGCGGTACTACTACCTTGCGGGGAACATTAGCACCTGCGAAAGCAGATGAAACGGGAGGCTATCGCTTCGCACAAAGTCTATACGGGCGAAGTAATAAATGGAATTATGCGGTTAGTGGTGTGATGGATTATACCGGATTACAACGTGACGGAGATGGTGTACCCTTAGGACAGACAGATGGTTTGTCTAACAACAGACAATATAACGCGTTCATGAAAGTGGGGTATGACATTAACGAAGTGTCTGATCTCTCGTTGGTCTACAATTTCTTTAATAGTTTACAAGATGCCCGCTACATCAGTCAAATCGGAACGTATGGACAAGACCCTACTATCGGTGTGCCGGGAGTGGATCCTGGAGCACATACAGGTACGCGTTTTAACCACAATGCGATGCTGACCTACCGAAATGAACGTATCTTCGGGCATACTTCTCTAAATGCTGCAGCTTTTGTGAATAGCTTTCGCTCCATGAATCGTTATGTGGAGCAAACACCTTCTTGGTTTGGCCCCGGACAAACGCAAATAAATTCCAGTAAACAAGGGCTACGGATAGATTTAAATACGCCGTTTCAATTAGGAGCTATGCCCTCGGAGATCACCTATGGTTTTGATGTGCTGCATGATGTGACCTATCAGGATCTGACCGATGGCCGCGTGTTTGTGCCTCGAATGAATATGCTGAATTATGCGCCATTCGCCCAATTAACCGTGAACCTGATAGAGCAATTGATTTTCAAAGGTGGTGTACGCTATGAAAAAGCTAATGTACAAATCAATGATTTTAATACGTTGGCTTCCGGCCCTGGCGGTGAAGGAAGTGTGGCGGTAGAAGGGGGCAGAATTCCTTATAATGGTGCTACGTTTAATGCCGGACTACGTTACAGTAAATATGCTTTGTTTAATCCATTTATTAGTTTCTCCCAAGGTTTCACCATTAATGAGCTTGGCCGCATTGTGCGCAACGCGACAGAAAGTGATTTAACACGTATCCAGACCGATCCGATTGTGACCAATAACTACGAGGCCGGATTTTCAAGCCAGTGGAATAGGATCCATTTTTCGGCGGCTTACTTTATCAGCACATCCAAACTGGGTGTGAGTGTGGTAGCCAATGAGGCAGGCTTTTTCGTGCCGCAAAGGGCGCCCGAACGCATTCACGGGTTTGAAGCCGCTTTAGATATCCGTATAGCCCCAGAGTGGAACCTCGGTGGAACTTATTCGTTTGTAGAAGGTAAAATAGAGGCAGCAGATGGTACAGAGTCATTCCTCAATGGAAGTCGCATTATGCCTCCCAAAGCTACCGGATATCTCGACTTTAACCCTAATAGTGAGCTTTCCTTTCAACTATCGTGGGTACATACCGGATCCCGTAACCGCTTTGATCCCAATGCCAGCGGCGTATTTCGTGCGAATGAAGGTGCTGTAAAGTCAGTAGATCTGCTTAACTTCAATGCTTCTTACCGTTTAGACAAAAGTTGGATCTTGGGTTTAGGGGTAGCCAATTTGTTGAATAAAACCTATTTTCCGGTATATAGCCAATACGGCGCTAATGCGGCCAATTACGTACGGGGCAAAGGAGCTTTGGCTTCGCTAAATCTACAGTGCCGATTTTAAGCATGTTAAAAAAAGGCATATTATGGTTGCATAAATGGCTGGGCTTATTTACCGGTTTGGTCGTTTTTCTAGTGAGTTTAAGTGGTGCGATCTATACCTTTCACGATGAATTGAAGCTTTGGGCATACCCAGATAAGTATTTCATTGTGCCCATGATCGACCCCAAGCCGCTTCCCTTGACCGAACTGATCGGTAGGGCGCAAGAGGCGCTGCCAGCTGGAGAAGAAATATCACGGGTAGACCTGTATCCAGACCCGGGACGGAGTTGGGTCTTTCGCGGTTCTGAAATAAATCCAGCAGGTTTCGGCCATTGGAATTATTTCCGTTATTATAAACGGGTGTTTCTAAACCCTTACACAGGCGAGTGTGTGGCAGTAGAAGATTCTAAAAATGAGTTCTTCCAGTTGATACTGCAGCTTCACATGAATCTTTTGCTCGGGAAAACGTATGGACACGGAATTGTTGCCTACAGCACCTTGCTTTTTGCCGTGCTCTTGGTGACAGGCATGATACTGTGGTGGCCCAAAAAATGGCGTGGTAAAACACTTAGGCGTAGCATATGGTTGGATCGCAAAGCGAAATGGAAGCGACTGAATTATGACCTGCACAATGTATGGGGTTTCTATACCTTTCCTGTCGCACTGATTCTCTGTATTACCGGATTATTATTTAGTTTTCCGGCGTGTAAGGAGCCCTATAGTGCTTTTTTCAACCGCTTTTCTTTCGTTGATACAGAAGTAGTAGTTCCGCGAAGCGCTACGAACAAAATAGCTAAAATTTACGATGCACCTATAGACAATCTGCTGGCTTATGCACTGCAACAACATCCACAGGCCGGAATGATGTCTGTCCGTTTGCGTGCACCCGATGCCCCAATCGTAGATATACAGGTCCGGCTGGAAGAAAGTCGAAGTGGATTATTTCGTTGGTATTACGTACATACAGCCGATCTGACTTTGAGCGAGCTACGATCGCATGAGGATCTCGCAGCAGGCGATTTATTATCGGCTTTGAATTTTGACCTGCACACAGGAACTATAGGAGGTCTATCCACCAAAATAGTAGTTTTTATTATTGCATTAGGTTGTGCTAGTCTTCCCGTTACAGGTTATCTGGTCTGGTGGAATAAGCGCACGAAACGAAAGGTCAGAAAGCGAGTGTAATGATCAACTCGTTTTTCCTTTTAAAGAAGCGTAGATCGCCATGGCATGACCGTGGCCCAACTCAAATTCTTCTTTCAACCAATTGGTAACCTCTGTTGCCTTAACAATTAAAACCCCTTGTGCTAGAAAACCTTTTTCCTCGGCTAATTTTTTAAAATCTTCTGGTGATTTACCCGTCTTTTTTTGGATATTATCTATGTAAGCTTGAAATGACATGATGGTAAGTTTTTGGTTATTTTCTATGTTAAGTGAATAAATTTAATCAACTTATTTCTCGTTCCGAAAACTAAAAGAGGGTAAATTCAATTAACCTGAACACTCTTAAACTTAATAATCTTGAAAAGTAGGTAAACAAAAGGCGGTTTTTAAGGTTTCTTACCCATTAGAGCATTTTATGAAAAAATTAAAGAGCGGCCTGAGAACCTCCATGGATCTTGGCGTTACCATTCCAAGTCTGATTTTTATTTTAGGTGTATGCCTGTTTTCGGCATTCCTTCCCGAGGCTACAGAAGCGGCATTAACGACGATTAAGGAATTTGTTTTTATCAATCTGAATTGGGTGTACGTATGGGCCATCACCATTTTTGTGTTATTTCTCGGTTTTTTAACTTTAAGCAAATACGGCAATATCAAGCTTGGTCCTAACGATAGTCAACCAGAGCATTCTTTCTTCTCCTGGGTCGCTATGCTTTTTGCAGCAGGAATGGGGATTGGATTGATGTATTTTAGTGTGGCAGAACCGATGACGCATTATACCAGCGATGCGTTTTCGGAATCCGACTATCAGATACGAGCCAAGAATGCACAGTTATATACTTTTTTCCACTATGGGATACATGCTTGGGCGATCTATGGATTGGTCGGTTTAGCCCTGGCCTACTTTGCGTTTCGTTATAAGTTGCCGTTATCGCTAAGAAGTTGTCTATATCCGTTGTTAAAAGATAAGATGACAGGGAAATGGGGTACCATGATCGATGTATTTGCCTTGTGCAGTACCTTTTTTGGTATCACGACAACGTTGGGATTTGGAGTGGTTCAGATTAACTCTGGTTTGGAAAAGCTGGGCATACTTCCCGAAACGAGCTTCTTCTACCAGGCGTTGCTGGTCTCTCTTATGGTCTCCTTGTCGATTATCTCTGCCATATCTGGAGTAGATAAAGGCATTAAACTACTCAGTAATATCAATATCATCGCCGCGATCATACTGATGGTTTTTGTGCTGTCATTTGGCCCTACCAATTATCTTATTGGCGCTTTTACAGATGGTATCGGTAATTACGTGAACAATTTTTTCGCGTTAACGTTTGACACGCATATCTACGATGAGCAAACGCTCCCTTGGTTCTATAATTGGACGATTCTGTATTGGGCATGGTGGATTTCCTGGGCTCCTTTTGTGGGTTTATTTATTGCTAAGATATCCCGTGGGCGTACGATCCGAGAATTTATAGCAGCCGTACTCTTATTGCCTACTTTTTTCATATTTATCTGGATGACGGTATTTGGAAATAGTGCGATCTGGACGGATGTGCACATTGCCGATGGCGCCTTGGGTGCCTTAGTATCCGATCCCGACTCCATGATGTTTGAATTTCTGAATTACCTGCCGCTCTCTGAATTATCAAGTGCGTTAGCCATTATTATAGTTATTATCTTCTTTGTGACTTCTGCCGACTCCGGTATTTTGGTGATGAATACCATCTCCACAAAAAATGCAAAATACTCTCCAAAATGGCAGACCATATTTTGGGGCGTCTTATTAGCACTATTAGCGTTGATGTTATTGAATGCTGGGGGGTTACAGTCTTTACAAATCATGACGTTGATTACCGCCTTACCATTCTCGATCATCATGGTGTTATTTACCGTTTCGCTGATGAAAGCGTTGGTAATCGACCAAAACTATTATGATAGTAAATTCTCCGTAAGCACCATACCTTGGTCGGGAGAGTTTTGGAAAGATCGGCTGAAAAAGATGGTCAATTTCAACAGCCAATCGGCCATTAAGGAGTATCTAGATACGCATGTAGAGCCCGCTTTCGGCGAATTAAAGGCCGAGTTTGAGGCCAATGGAATAGTGGCAACTATTCGCCAATATGATAACCCGCCTAAGGTCGAGATTACTATTGCACACGATGCGGTGGATGATTTCGTATATGGCGTAAAATGCCACCGGAAGTTAGTAGCGGAATATTTTATGCAGGAAAGCAACCTGCCGGACGTAGAAAATGCCAAGACCTATTATCCTAAAACCTATTTTGGAGATGGTCGAGATGGTTACGATGTGAAGTATTTTACCAAAAATGAACTCATCAGCGATGTATTAAAGCATTACGATCGCTTTCTGGAAATCGTGTCTAAAGAGGATAATGAACTCTTTCTAAGTAATGGTGAAGAGGATTAAATCTTCGGTGTACTAATTTACTACGGGGTGAAGAAAAGTCCATAAGTAGATGAAAGCTCATCTATTTATGGATTAAAAAGTAATAAGATAAACACCGCAAATAAGGCCAAATGGATAATTCCCAAGATGGGGGTGGTGCGTTTGCCTTGAAAGGATACCAAACTCAGTAAAAGGGTTAAGATAAAGAGCACGATTTCCGTAGAAGTTAAGCCAAACCGTACGACCTTAGTCGTAAATAACCCAATAATTAGTACCGCTGGCACCGTTAGCCCGACAGTAGATACAAAAGCCCCGTGACATAAGTTAATGGCGCGTTGAAACTCGTTGTTTCTTGCAGCTTTAATCGCTGTCATAGATTCGGGTGTGAATACGATGATAGCGATCAGCACGCCACCCAATGATAATGGCAGTTTCGCTGCCTGAATACCAAAGTCTACCACTACGGCCATATCGTGTGATAATAGTACAATCGGCAAGATCATGAGTACTAATAGCATCGACCGTAGCACGACTTCTTTCTTCGAGGAGTTCGTCTTATCAGCGTCTTTATGGAATGCTACTTTTTCTGGCGAAATTTTCTGCGTTCGCGGGTACGGGATACGCATAGATCCTAATTTTGGCTGTATGTATAAATGCCGATAATCGGTCGTTTGGTACTTCAAAAACATCCCATAGATCATAAGGACTAGTACGGAGATGAAAATGGATTGTGTGGTAGTAAATTCGCCCAAGCCCTTACCCACGATATAATTGGGAAGTATTAAAGCAATTCCGCCCAGTATCACAATCATGGCAAAGTACGTGAGTGTGCCTTGCGCATTGTACTCCTGTTCTTTGTGTCGGATACTGCCCAGCAGTATACACAGACCAATAACCAGATTCATAATAATCATCATCACAGAAAAGATCGCATCTTTTCCGATATCTGGCGACTCTGCCGGACCTAAAAGCACAGCAGCGATCAACACCACTTCAATGGATACGATAGACAAAGTTAGGATGAGTGTGCCATAAGGCTCGCCCAATAAATGAGCCAGTTGATCCGCCTCTTTGACTACGCCAAAAGAAGCAATGATTATCGTGATCAACAGAATGGTAAACGAAACTCCGGCAGTGCCGTATGACATACCGGTTCCAAGAACGTTATCACCAAACAGAAACAGAAGGCCTACTACTGCCCAAATAAAGGCCAAACGAAGGAGCGTGCGGATGGGGATAATCTGTTTCATGACGAACGTGGGTAAATAATACTGTAATTTGTCACAAAATTGGATATAATATAGTGGATAATAATTTACATAGGATAAATAATGGAGGCAACGATCCGGATGTCAGTGTGTTCATCCAAATTTTTATAGTGCAATCAAGCAGTGGCTGGCAAGCAATAAAAAACTTCCCTTGGTTTGTCAAACCAAGGGAAGTTCGGAGTTTTAACTAATCGACCGAAGGCCTTTTGAGAAAAACTAATATCCAGGATTCTGATACATTCTAGTAGGATCCAACTGATATTCGTCAAATGGAATAGGGTAGTACCGATCTTTTGTGGTGATATTGGATATCTGGGCATTACCATAATCCGCTTGGCTTTTACTTTTGAAGTAATTGACCAACTCCTGCGCATTGTAATTACGAATCAAGTCAAACCAACGGTGATTTTCAAAAGCCAATTCCACGCGCCGCTCATGTAAGATAGCATCTTTGAGAGTCGGATATTTAGTGTTGTAGTTGGCATCAGCTCTGGAAGTAGCGTAAGCAGGCAAACCCGCTCTTTCGCGCACCTCATCTAGCAAGGCTATGGCTTCCGCTTCTTTTCCTAAATGCATTTTAGTCTCGGCTAATAATAGCATAACATCAGCATAACGGATCAAGATAAAATCATTTCCGCCCCAGCCTTGTGTACCAGCTGCATCGCTATTGTCACGATATTTCGTGATAAACCAGTCATTCACCTGCGGACTAGTAGCGAATTTTATGGAAAAATCTTTACGCGCATCGTTGATTTCATAATCTTTTACCAAGTCCATTTTCACATTTCCGCCTAGCCCGGTAGATGGGAATTGGGAGTTGATCGTTTCACCGCGCGCTTGATTGTTCCGCGCAATAGAAGAACTGTAGATCTGATCGCCCTGCAAGTACTGGATCTGGAAGACCAACTCCTTACAGGTCATCTTATTTTCCACGCTAAACACTTGTTCGTACGGGATCTCATTCAGTCTGCCAAAGGTACGCATACCATATGCTGCCGTCAGATGTTGCTCTGCTTTTTCTAAATTGGCAGGCCTGTTTTCGGTCATGGTGGCGCCCATAGTGAGGTATACCTGTCCTAAGGTAGCATTAATAGCTGCCTTCGAAGTTCTGCCTACGGCATATTCCCATTGCGTGTTAGGAAGGTTACTGTCTAATGCGTCTGTAAGATCTGCTACGATTTGTGTGTATATAACGGTTTCTGCTTGTCTAAAAGCCAGGGCGCTGGCCTGCTCTTTGCTCGTGATCTCTACCGTAGAAAGAGGCAAATCGCCAAACTTGCGTACTAGGTGAAAATAGAGCAAGCCACGCACAAATTTGGTTTCGGCCATATAGCGCTTTTTCATCTCTTCGTTAGCGAAGTTAACCTGATCAATGCGCGATAATAATGTGTTGCAACGAGCAATGCCGTCATACATGTTTGCCCAATGCGTTTTGAGGTAAGAGTTACTTGGCAGGATAGAGAAATCATTAAACTGGAATGGTTCACCAGCATTGGACTGGTTATCATCACGGCCGGTATTGTCCGAACGTTCTTCGCTGTAAAGCCCGCTGCCTTCGCCTAAATTGCTGCCAGAGCGTAATGCTTGGTAAATCCCATTCACAGCCAACTGCACATCATTCTCCGTTTCAAAATAGTCTCCTACAGTCACGGCATTTGGATCTCTTTGATTCAGGAAATCTTGTTTACAAGACCCTAAGCTTAACAGCAGGAGAGGTAATATATATCTTTTTTTCATGTCAATATGTGTTGGAGCTAACCGCTACTATACCGTAACGATTAGCTGAATAATCTTTAGAATGTAACTTTCAAACCTAAATTGTACCCTCTCACTAAGGGGTACAAACCATAATCTACACCGGGAGTAAGGTTGCCACGTTGGTTGTAATCCGGCTCTGGATTGTATCCTTTGTATTTGGTAATGGTGAAAGGATTTTCGACGCTGGCATAGACCCGTACTCCAGCAATCTTGAGCCTACTGGCCAAGGTTTGCGGAATGGTGTAACCCAATAAGATGTTGGTCATGCGTAGGAACGAACCATCTTGCAGGTAGAATGAAGATAGGCGTGTGCTGTTACTTTGCGTGCCAGCACGAGATGCGCGGTACACCGAGCCGTTGCCTGGATTTTGTGTCGATCTCCAGCGCTGTGCTACGTCGGCGTATTGATTTCCGGATCCCTCCATATTGTATAGGTAATAATCATACCCATCCAATACCTGATTACCTTGTGAACCGTTGAATGAAGCGCGGATATCAAAGCGTTTGTAGCTGGCATTAAACGCAAAACCGTAGGTGAAGTTCGGATGTGGGTTTCCGATGATGCGCTTGTCTAAATCATTCACCACGCCATTCCCATCCACATCTTCGAAGTATAGATCGCCCGGCTGCAACGGGTTGGTAGATCCCGCAGATTGCGCCAGGTCACGGTAATTCTCTTCTGTAGCGATACCTAATACCTGAAAGCCGTAGAACATACCGATCGGACTACCTTCCTGTGTAATATGCGTAATGTATGAGCGTTCTGCTCCATTAGTCATAATCGTGGATGCACCGCCTAAGTCAAGCACTTTGTTGCGGTTCACGTTGATATTTCCGCTAAAGCCTAATTCAAAGTCGCCCCTGCGGATCAACGTGGCATCTAACTGTACGTCAAAACCTTTGTTTTGTACTTTACTGTTGGGCAGGTTCGTTAAGATAGAGGTAGCACCGGTGATTGCAGTGATCGGTTGGTTGAATAATAGGTTGAATGATCGGCTTAAGTAGAAGTTGGTCATCAAATTCACACGGCCATTGAATAAGCCAAAATCTACCCCGGCGTTATATTGCGAGGTAGTTTCCCAGCCTAAATTAGGATCTTTCAAATCGCCAGGGAAGTAACCTGTAGCTACATTGCCACCGATAATTACACCGCTTGGCGCATTGTAGGTGGTGATAGCACGGTAGTCTCCGATGTTATTGTTTCCACTCAGTCCCCAGCTTCCTCTTAGTTTTACAGAAGATCCTTGACCTAACCAGGCATCGTAAAAGTCCTCATTAGACAATGTCCACCCGGCCGAAATCGAAGGGAATGTTCCCCATTTGGTATTCGGGCCAAAGCGCGAAGAACCATCCGTACGGAAAGAGGCCGCCAACATATATTTAGCGTCGTAATTATACATCACCCGACTAAAATAAGATTGTAAGGTCGTCACCCTTTTGTATGCATCGCGCAACTGGAAGTTTGATGGATCGGCACCCTTGTCCGTAATCTCCCCAATCTTATCGTTTTGAAATCCATTTGCCCGCAGGGAGATGAAATCTATGTCAGTACGTTGTGCAGAATACCCTAATAAGGCATTCAATTGATGTTTCTCGTTGAAAGTCTTGTTGTAATTTAAAGTCGTCTCTACTAATTTGTCGATCTCACCCAGCGTGCGTGCATCAGCGAAAGCTGCTGTTTTAGCTTGGTTGGAGAATGGTGGATTGTTACCATCCGAGAGACTGGTCGGTTTGTAGTAATCGAACTTCTCATCATAGGTTGAAATTCCTCCATTTACTTTCAGGTTTAATCCGGTAATGATCTCGAAGTCAGCAAATGCATTGTATAGCCCACGTTTACCGCGGCGATTATTTTTTATTTGCGTCACGTAGGCCAAAGGATTTTCCGGGTTTTGAATGCCAAAATTATTGGCCGACAGATTGCCCATCAAGTACTGAGCGTACGAGCCGTCTTCGTTGTATACAGGCAAGGTGGGCAGGTAAATTAATGCTGCCATCGATGGACTCTGATCGTAACGGCCCGTTGTTACCTCGTTATTATCGTTATACGTGAATGATACATTGGCACCTACTGTTAGCCGATCGCTCACCTTAGCATCTACGTTCGTGCGGAAATTGAACGTCTGCTGATCCGTGCCTAACATAATACCTTGCTGATCTTGATAAGACCCGCTCATCATATAACGTGTTTTGTCATTTCCGCCATAGGCAGAAAGGTTATGGCGTTGAAATGGCGCATTTCTATACAAGGCATCTTGCCAGTCTGTATCATAGGGTGATTTCTTCGCTGTACCCGTCGCGAAGTCATAATATTCTTCCGGGATGGATACCGAACCTGCATTCCCCACGCGACCCACACGGGTTGCATTTGGATCCATTCGCATGGCATCTGTCCAAGTCATCCCCCGATTCACCACCAAATCCTTATAAGCATTGTTGCGCCCATCGATTAGGAGATCAATAAATTGCTCCGCATTCAATAGGTCAACTTTTTTCGAGAGCTGACCAAATCCTCCCAATACTTCGTAATCTACCGTACTTTTACCTTCTTTACCACGTTTGGTTGTAATTAGAACGACTCCGCCTGCGGCTCTAGAGCCATAGATCGCCGCAGATGCAGCATCTTTCAGTACGTCGATTGTTTCAATATCGTTTGGGTTGATGTTTAGATTATTTCCGGCCGGATAGCCGTCAATCACGTACAATGGATCCGAACCGGCATTTACCGATCCAATACCACGCACGCGGATTTTGGTCCCATCGTAAGGAGCACCTGAAGTTTGCATAATCTGCACGCCCGCAATTTTACCGACTAAGGCCTGAGATAGTTTTGGAGCTGTTAAGTTCATCTCTTCGGCTTTCACACTGGCAATAGCACCTGTTAGATCAGATTTGCGCACGCGCTGATATCCAATGGAAACCATCACTTCCTCAATTGCCTGCGATTGAGGCTCCATCGAGAATACGATATTGTCAGCAGCGGCTATTCGTTGTTCCGTCGTGTTGTATCCAATAAAACGTACAGAAAGGCTATCACCGATTCGCCCGGCGAGTGTAAAACTACCGTCGTTGCTGGTCTGGATTTGTTCTTCTGTTCGGTTGTTGACTACGGTTGCGCCAGCGATAGGGTTGCCTTGAGAGTCGACAACCTTCCCCCGAAGTTGCTGCTGATTGTCCACGCGGTGAAATAGGTTGCTGTTCGCTAGCGTACGAGCTTCTGTAGGTAGGGAAGTAGCGCTGAGTGAAATTAACAACCAGAGTAATCTGGATGGTTTTGAATACATTTTTTTAGCTTTTGATATTTGTTGCAAACTTCGCTTTCTCCTGTTGCGCAAATGTTAAGAAGCTTTTAAAATATTATTACTAAAACGTTTTATCAAATTAAAAAACCTATTTTCCAGCTATTAATGGACGATACACATTATTCGTAGGTGATGGGTAGCGGTGCAATTTTCGGATGAGGGGGGTGACTTAACCATAAAGTGTCCTACCGTACCCGAATGATTATGCCGGTAAGGTAGGACACTAAATTTTACGGAATAAATTAGACTTTAGGGAGTATCTTGGTCATTATACTCTTGATCCGTCACAGGCTCCAACCAGACGGCGCCGCCTACATTGGTATTGGTGCCAATGGCGATGTGGGTCATGGCTTCGGTAGGCGTAGCGCCGTGCCAGTGTGCCACATTGGGTGGGCATTTCATCACCTGGCCTTTCTCGATAATTTCCACTGCACTTCCTTTTTCCTGATAGAGTCCTCTACCCTCGGTTACTAGAAGTATTTGCCCGCCCTTATGGTAATGCCAATTGGTTCTTGCGCCGGGCTCAAACGTAACCGATCCAATATTTACATGGTGCACGGTATCTGTTTCGGCCAGGTAATTCAACCAAACTGTTCCGGTAAAATTGTCATTAGTGACTTTTTCACCTTTGGCAAATGGATTACTGACCTTGCTTTGCATGTCGTCGCTGTTTTTTTTATCGTGTGAGTTGTTGCAGGATAGCAGGCAAAATGCTCCGCAAAATAGGCTTAAAGTTGCCGTTCCTTTTATAAAATTTATATGGCTCATCTTTGTATTATTTAATGATCAGAACACGCTGGTGGAGTTATTTTTTTAATAAATCATGTAATACAGCTCGAGTGACGGCCGCTTTCTTTTTGCCTGCTGTAGCTTTTATGATGTCTGAAAACTCCATCAGCTGATCGGGAGTGAATCCGATATTAAGACATATTTTGAGGTGTGAAGTAAGCATGGGTTCGACACCACCGATACTACTTAGAACGGATACGGTGACCAATTCTCTTTCGGCATAATTCAGTATATCGCGCTCAAAAATATCTGCGAACAGATGCTCTTTTAAGAATACTTCTATGATGGGTGCGAAAGCAGCATAACCACTCTTCGTATCGCTTTCTGCTACACCCGTTAACTCTTGTAAAATAGCTTTTCCACGATTATATTTACTATTTTGATCGTTGATTGGAGTGGCATCTGCACCCTGTACGTCGTATATTCCTTTCGCTTTACGTTCTTCCAACACGCTCATAAATGTCTGCAATGCGCGAATGCTTCTTGGAAATCCTGCATAGGCGTACAAGTGCACGATGGCTTCCTGGATTTGACTGATACTCCATCCGTCGTCTAATCCTTTTTCAATAGCGCTAGCAAGTTTGTTTAGTTCACCCTGTGCAGCATAGGATGCAATAGCAATCATGCGCTGTTCTTTTTGGCTTAACGTTGATGGTTCCTTGGGTAAGGATTGTGCCTGCAAAAGGCTGTAAAAACCAACTAATAGTGTCAGGGATAAAGTAATTTTTTTAATACTATACATTATGATGAGGGTAATTAATTCGCGTTAACCACTAATTTAGTAAAGGATAGGGAACCTAATTTCCAAGCGTTTTTTTGCCGAATGTATACCTCGGTTACCATAAATGGGTTGCTCACTTCATTTCCGCCGACTACCGCTAATAGATCAATGCGGTTTAATAAGATGGCAGTATTGCCAATTACGTTGACCGATACGGAATGAATATCTGCTTTTTTATACCATATCCCTCCCGATTCTATGACTTGCAGCTCTTGCTGCTTACCCCAGGAGCCTCCCATATGTACAAACATTGATTTTTCATCAAAGAGGCTATCCAATAAAACGATGTTTTTCTCTGCCATCCATTGCCATTTATCTTTGGAGAGCTGTATAATTTCCTGGTGTGAACCCTCTTGCTGCGCAAGAAGAGACTTCATTCCCAACATGAGCAGTAAAAAGCTTAAAGATCCTATTTTCATGTGATTTGTTTTTGTGTTTATAACCTTAATACTCTACGGACCCTATTTTAGGTAACTTTCGTAGAACTCCGTCAACTTAGCCACTGCCTGATCTACATATTCGGGTACCCAATAGGTTTCAATATGAGAAGCGCCTTCTATTAAGTAGTGTTCTTTGTATTTTGAATTTGTCACCAATGGAAAAGCCTCATCGGTCATGTATTTTGTGTCCGCTTCACTCCCTGTAATCATTAAGAGAGGCTGTTCGATCAGGTCTAAATTAGACTTCGCATCCCAAGCCATCAAATCCATCAGGCTACTTTTGGTATACAGGAAGGTAGAGTTAGGGTGTGCATGCGTGCGATAATAATATTGAAATCCATCCTGATAAAGACCAGCGGGAGTTTTGGCTATTTCTTCATCGGTTACGCTAGCTACGCCAGCGTAACTTATTTCGCTTCCAGAGGCTTCCTCCGCCCGGGCATCAGAGGCATCTTTAAGGCGTTGTTGAATGGTATTTAATTGCGCGTTTTTAAAGCCATTGCGCCGTACTTCACCAGAGTTAAACATACTTAAGGTAGCAACTGCCTTGAAGCGTTTGTCGGATTGCGCTGCCTTTAGCGTATAACCACCACCACCGCAAATACCTAGCACGCCCAAATTATTCGCATCAGCTCCTGCGTACTGCGTAATGTAATCTGCCATACCATAAATATCATCTATACGGTGCGCAGGCTTGTCGGTATGCCGAGGTTCTCCACCACTTGCTCCCTGATAGGCTGCATCGGCGGCAATAGTGAGGTATCCATGCTCTGCTAATCGTTGTGCATACAAACCAGCAGTTTGTTCTTTGACGCCGCCATTGGGATGAGCCACTACCACGGTAGGGTATAATTTGGAAGGGTCATAATTTGCGGGTGTATACACATTGGCCGCAATCTCGATACCATCCAGTTTATACGTTACCGGAATAATGTTGACCTGACCTTTTATATTTTCCCGGATGGCATCGCCATATACCAGGCCGAATGGATTTTTCTGTTTATCTTGAGCAGATGCGTTCAATCCTGTTGCTAAAAATAGCGCTACTATAATCATCTTCATCTTTTCCATTTGTTATGTTTTTTTATTTTTTTCTGTTGAGTTGAGCGCTTTTGCCCGCCTTCGTCTGATCCAGTCCCTTTTGCTTTAACCATTGAGATAGCTCTTTTGCGACTTGTAAATTGTTAAGGTCAGAGAACGGAAAGTGTGTGTTCCCCGTAATGCCTATCTCTGGTAGATGTACAACGGTAGCATCTCCACCATGTTTGTTAATCGTTGCCGCCCATATTTTAGCCATTTCTAGTCCGGAACGCCAGTGGTCTTTGTTCCATATTTCAGTAGGTTCTAGGGCTATATTATCCCCATAGTAAACCACAATAGGGATTTGAGTTAGTTTTTTAAAATCTGCTAATGCTATTTCTACACCCCTCAACTCGCCAAAAAGTCCGGAAGAATGAATAGGTTCTGGCAGTTCTCCTGCTGGAAATACAAAGCCGCTGTAAGGCTCGTAGGCAACCACCCCTTTGATATTCGCGTTATTTATAGCCGCTAGCCATCCAGGGCCGCCTCCTTGCGAATGCGTGACCAGTATGCCTTCGCCAATCTTTTCGAATAGATTCGAAACAGCATCTGCCACTATATTAGCATCAAAAGCGCCGATATTAGGAGTCATTTGCCGAAAAAACTGTTCCAGCGAAGCGTCATCTTTTGGAAACTGCACCTGGTCAAAATAATTCGGGTATTGACCAAGTCGAAATTGTGTAAACCAAAACTGTTCGTCTGCAGTCGGCTTGATCGTTGCTTCTTCCATACTTCTTCCAGCAGCTCCACGCCTAGGTTGGTCGATTAAGTACACGGGATATTTTTTTCGTAGAAATATATTCTGAAAACCTTCTCTGCCATCTGGAGTCGACTCCCAAGTCTTTTTCGACTGCCCTGCACCGTGCAGAAAAACCAAGGGATAGGTACGTGCTTTTGCTGGAATTTGATAAAAGATGTAAGCATGGTCTCCATGAAATGTCTGTCCATCCGCTTTCAATGCTTCGTTTATGTCAAAGCTGCCCGGCTGTGTATATAAGGTACCACCTACAGAAAAGCTGCCCTGCTCTGCAATGAGTAAAGGCTTATTGTTTTTCTGAGCATAGGCCGATACCGTTGTCAACAACGTTAAGGATACTACCGTCAGGGATTTTTTTATATTTTTCATCTCCAATGTTTTTTGGTTGATATGAACTAATACAAAGATCTCCGCTTTTTTCTTCAAAAATGTATACATATTGCGGAACTTATTACCCTTATTACTGATATTGATCGCTAGTCGGCACTATTTTCTTGGCTGAACTTTTCAGGCCATCGTAAAAATCATTACCTTCAAAAAACAAAACCTATGAGATTTCCGATTTTAACACTGATTGTTTTTTTAAACATCATCGCTTGTTCATTTGCACAATCCTCCGAGCCTGGACATTCTGCCTTGATGATGAAGGTTAGCGATGAATTTGTTTTTCAGGAAGATAAGTTCTTTGCCCAGTGCCATGCATCTACACTCGAAGAAACAAAGGATGGCACATTGTTATCCAGCTGGTTTGGTGGAAGCCACGAAGGCAATAAAGATGTGGTGATCTATGGTTCACGCCAGGCCAATGGACGATGGGAAGATCCGCAGATTTGGGCTGATGGTAGAATGAACGATACGGTGCAATACCCTTGCTGGAACCCAGTGCTCTTTCGTGCAAAAGATGAAACAGAGATCTTCTTATATTATAAAGTTGGTCCTAATCCTCGTGAGTGGTGGGGTATGGTCAAAACATCACTGGATGGTGGAAAAACATGGGGAGAGCCTCGGAGACTTCCAGAAAATATTTTAGGCCCGATAAAAAATCGACCATTAGAATTGAGCGATGGCACTATCGTGTCTCCATCGAGCGTGGAATTGAGCGAAGAGCGCTGGCTATCGCATGTAGAAATCAGTAAAGATCGGCAAAAAACATGGCAAGCTTTTCCTGTCGATCATCAGTCAGAATTGAATACTATTCAACCCAGCGTAATTGAATACGCAAATGGAAGATTGCAAGTTTTTTGCCGCAGTAAGGAAGGTGTGGTGACAACAGCGACGTCAGAGGATCAAGGACGCACTTGGTCCAACATGCAACAGACCAGCTTGGTCAATCCTAACTCCGGTACGGATGTTATTCGTATCAATGATTTGCTTTTTATCGTTTACAATCCAGATATTCCAGGAAAAGATTGGTGGGAAGGACGTACGAAGCTGCGATTGGCCTGTTCAAAAGACGGCTATACCTGGGAGGATGTCTTTACCTTTGAAGATGAGGATAAGGGAGAATTTAGCTACCCGACTATTATACAAACCGCCGATGGTCTGATCCACGTTAGCTATACCCATAACCGAAAAAATATCCGACATTTCGTATTGGCAGATAGGGGATAATTATAAGGCTAGCGATTCTCCATCGACTCTAGTGATACTCGCGTTAGGGATTATTATTTTTTATATTTTTTATTTATTTGTTTATCAAGCGATTGTGTTTTGTTTTTAACACCAATCCACTAGGTTTGAAGTTTCTGAATTTAGGCATCAATACTATTTGAATTTTCACAATTTCGTCGTATCATTGCACGTAATTTATTCTAATTCTAAATAGTGGGTGATATAACAATTCCGATTCGTCGCAAAGCTAGTACTCTTTTTGGCTGGTGCACGCTTGCTGCATTTATGTTGATATCGGTAACTCATGTACAGGCACAAAATGTACGTGACACAATTCCGACCGATACATTGAAGCGCAAAAATGTGGAGGAAGTACAGGTGGACGGAAATGCGGCGATCAGAAAAGTAAAGGAACAGGCTTATAATATCAATGTGATTGATGCTAAGCAGCTATACAATTCCTCTTTGGATATTAACCAGGCGCTGAATCGTACTACCGGGGTGCGGGTACGGGAGGATGGCGGACTAGGTTCAACATTTAATTTCTCGCTCAACGGCTTTACCGGCAGACAAGTTAAGTTCTTTATCGATGGTCTGCCGATGGATAATTTTGGTTCGTCCCTCACGCTGAATAATCTTCCGACTACCATGGCGGAGCGAATTGAGATTTACAAAGGCGTATTGCCAGTGAGCCTTGGAGCAGATGCTTTAGGAGGAGCTGTTAATATCGTGACTCGGAAGAATGCGAACTATTTGGATGTGTCGTATGGATTAGGTTCTTTTAATACGCACAAAGCAGGGGTTAACGGTGCTTATACCAACGCTAATACCGGATTTACCATCCGTGCAAATGCTTTTTACAATTATTCAGATAATAATTATCGCGTACGTGTCCGTCCTGTAGATCTGAATTCTGGTCAATTACTCGAAGAACAGGAGGTAAAGCGTTTCCATGATAGCTATAATTCGATTGGCGCACAGGTAGATGTCGGACTGACGGGTCGATCTTACGCAGATCATCTCTTGTTTGGTGCTATCGTATCTGGCAATGATCGGGATATACAGACGGGCGTGACCATGCAACAAGTTTTTGGTGGTCGAACAGCTCACAGCAGTTCCGTTATTCCTACATTAAAGTATAAGAAAAGTGATCTATTTATAGAAAATTTGGATTTTACGTTATATAGTGCCTACAATCTCACGACAAATAATTTTATCGATACCACACGTTTGCGGTTCAATTGGTTGCAAGAAACTGTTCCAACTACAGCTGCAGAAGTGCTGCGAAGCCAGCTGAAAAACCGTGATAATGAATTATTATCAACAGCTAATCTTTCTTATAAGCTTGGCCAACATCAGGCGCTGTCACTGAATTATTTGCTTACCGATTTTCGTAGACAATCCAGCGATATAGAAAACCCAGATAACCCAACATTTTTGATGCCTCAAGGTTTGCGTAAGCAGAATGTAGGGCTAGCTTGGCAGACGACTTACGAGCGATTTACCGCAACTGTATTTGGGAAAATGTTCTTGCTTAACGCTAAATCGTTTGAAGATGTATCTAGGAATACCGTTCCAGACTATCAGCCAACCACATTACAGAGTACAAATGGTGGCTTCGGTGCAGCAACTTCTTATTTCATCCGAGCAGATTTACAAACCAAAGCATCTTATGAGCGTACTTACCGCTTGCCCGAGGCGATTGAATTGCTCGGCGATGGCTTATTTGTACGAAGAAACACAAACCTCAGGCCTGAGCGTAGCGATAACCTAAATTTGGGGGTTTTGTACACGGTATTAAATGAAGGCATGCATCGCTTGAATTTAGAGGGTAATTTTATCTTTCGTAATGCCAAAGATTATATTCGCCAAGATCAGCAACAATCGCAACCTGTAGATCGCCAATTTATCAATGTGGGCGATGTACGCACTACAGGAGGAGAGGCGGAGATTCGATATAGCTGGAATAACCGGTTTTTTGCGAATGTAAATGCTACCTATCAACACATTATCGATCGCACAGAGTTTTTGATTACCGAAAACCTTACCGGAGTGACCCGAACTCCCAATCTAAACTTTGGTTACCGCATTCCTAATATGCCTTATTTCTTCGGAAATGCGAATTTAGGTGCTCGTTTCGAACCATTAGGTAATGACCGCGACGTACTTAACCTCAATTACAACGTCAATTTCGTAGAACGATATTTCCTGACGCCAAGTCAGCTAGGACTAAACAATACAGACATTATTCCACGTCAGGTATCGCACGATTTTATCGCGGATATGGCATTTGGTAACGGCAAATACATCGTCGCTGCCGAGTGTCGCAATCTCTTTAATAGCGACCTTTTTGATAATTATTTATTACAAAAGCCAGGGCGCTCTTTCTTTTTAAAACTAAGATATTTTATCACACAATAACATCACTTAACAAGTAAATAAAGCAATCATGAATACGACAAAAGTATCTCAATTCATACAAAGCAGTGTATGCCTTGCCGTAGCGCTAGGACTAGCGTCTTGTAGCAAAGACAATAATAATTTAAATACCGTTCCGTTAGATGGCAATGTGTATACCTTAGGATTAGGTGTAACGACACCTGAAGGCACTACGAATTATGTGACCTATACCAACGATTTAATGAATGGAACGATTTCTCTTCTTAAGAACGGTAGCTTACAAGATGGATATCGCGATTATGCTAACATCGGAAATTATTTCCAAGCGGTAGGCGGTTTGGGGCTTACTGACGTAAACACCTACTACGTCCAAGCCAATGCCTTCCAAGTTAAGACAGGATTGAACTTATCTGCGAGACCCGTAGACACGATGGATCCGGATGGAAAAGGAACGACTATGATTGCCGTTACATTACCCGCTAAACCAACAGAAGGTACAGAAATGTCTTTCGCAACGGTGGATGTCGCTTCCAATATGATTACGTCTACAAAAAAGGTTACGGTAAATAATACGAAATTCCCTATTGAAAACGAGTGGATGTTGCATACAGGACTTGCGATTAGTGGCAATCAGGCTTTCCAAACGATCTTGCCGTTTGACTCAGAAGGATGGAATACCAGAAAAACGGATAAAACCTATGTTGCCGTATACAGCTATCCGGAGTTTGTCTTACAAAATGTGATCACCGATGAGCGTACTGGTCCGGCTGGAGCATTCGGTACTCGGTCAGGTATCTTTGCAACCGAATCAGGTGATGTGTACACCATCTCCCACAGTGGGTATGGCTATAATCAACGTTCGAAGGCGCCTGCGGTATTGAAAATTGCATCTGGTACGGCTACTTTTGATACGAACTACTTATTTGAGACCATGAAGGTGGATAATGGCGGTCGTATCGTTCACGCGATCTACATTGGTAACAACAAGCTTTTTGCGACAGTAAGTACGGGTGAACAAGCGGCACAATGGGACGATAAAAATTTAAAATTTGCGATTGTAGATTTGAAAGCACAAACCATTACAGCGGTAGCAGGCTCGCCGACCTTCTCAGGTAATGGCGGTCGTAGCTTTGCAGCATTTCACCGCAACGGTAAGGCTTATGCAGCAGCTACGGTGAACGAGGTACTTAATGTTTATGAGATTGATTTGACTCGTGCTACGGCACGTAAAGGTGCGCAGGTAGATGCGTCTTTCGTGGGCGGTTTGGGACAAATCCAATAATTGTAGATTGCAAAAAAGATTCCGATGCTTTACCAAGAGCATCGGATTTTTTATGAATATGAGAGATAAAAAAACAAATAAAGGCAAGGGATTTGCTCGTAAAATCAACGACTGGCTGCATTTATGGTTGGGACTGGCATCTGGTATTGTTGTATTTATAGTTAGTATCACCGGATGTTTTTATGCTTTTCAATCCGAGATAAAGGATGCTTTAGAGCCGTGGCGTTTTGTAGAGGTGCAAGCTGATGGTTTCGTGCCACCGAGTAGACTGCTGGATACAGCCGCGAAATATATGCCTGGTCAGGTGGCAAGCGGACTAACTTATGCCGACGAGCAGGGAGCCGCCGCAGCGGGATATTTTGGACAGGAAAATGGTAAGCGAACTTTTTCCGTCGTTTTTATGAATCCGTATACCGGAGAGTTTCTAAAGAAGCAGCAGACTAGAGGAAGTGGAGAGTTTGACTTCTTTCGTTTCATTATCGACGGGCACCGTGCCTTGTGGCTTCCTTACGAAATTGGTCGTCCTATTGTAGGTGTAGCTACTTTGGTTTTTGTGTTATTGCTGATTACCGGTTTGGTCATGTGGTGGCCGAAGCGTTGGAATAAATCCAATAGAAAGAAAAGCTTTAGCATCAAATGGAATGGCCGCTTTAAGCGCATAAACTATGATTTGCATAATGTGCTGGGCTTTTATAGCTTACTGTTAGCGTTGGCATTGGCTGTTACGGGTCTCGTCTGGAGCTTTACCTGGTTTGATAAGGCATTATATTATGTCGCTTCTGGTGGGGAACACAAGTCTGAACATCATCATCCGCATTCCGACCTATCTAATAAAGATAGAGATTGGACCGCTTCCATCACTCCGCTCGATAGTGCTTGGTACGCAACCCTAAAACAAGTCGATCAGGTCGGAGGTATGTATATGACACCTTATCTAACAGATGAAGATGACTCTTATGAAATTTTAGTATATCACGATGTTGGTTCATTTTATAATCAAAGTGAGTTTTTCTATGATCGCTATACCTTACAACCATTGGAAATGGAGGGTAGTAAATTCAGTGAAGCTAAGTTTGCCGATCGTCTACAGATGATGAATTACGACATACACATTGGTGTGATATGGGGATTCCCGGGCAAAGTATTGGCTTTTCTGGTTAGCTTAATCTGCGCCAGCTTACCGATTACTGGGTTTCTAGTGTGGTGGAACAAAAGGAAATAGCCTAATCTCGTAAAATCAAGAATTAGCCATCCTTTTGTTGATTGATCGTTTGATTCTTAATAAAAACGTGATAACACATTATCTCCCAATCTTCTTTCGTAACCATTTTCGTACCGGCTCATCATACCATTTTAGTGAGGCGTACGCCAATGCGATACTGGCTAACAGAATGAGCAAGGCTATTGGCCAAACTTCCCAGAGGGTCATGCCTCCGTTATTACTGATCCAAGCCACATAGAAATAAATTATTGGGAAATGCACCAGATAAAGCGGGTAAGAAATATCACCTAAAAACTTACAAATTTTGCGTTCAGTTTCAGAATGAATAAATCCACTTGCACCCAGATAAACGATCAAAGGAAAGATCACGATAATGCATAAAGACTCATAAATTCCATTGATCCAAACATGATTAGCACCTCCTATACGTGGCATAAATAATACAAGCACAATCAATAAGCTACACCAAGCCAAAGCATGGTTTATACGAGTCGGTTTGGTGATTCTTGAAAGTAGTAGGCCGGCAAAGAAAGGATACATGACGCGCGTAAAACCAATGTATACATGTTCTACATTTAAGGTCCAGCCTCCACTTACATCACCTCGGCTGATCGCTAAATGTGCCAATGCTACACCAGCAATGATTACCACAGTAGTCAGCGCTTTGTTGGATAGCTTACGGATACCTATCGCATAAAGGATATTGGCAAGGTATTCGAATAATAATGACCAGCCAACGCTATTTAGCGGATGCATTTCTTGCCAACCGCGTATATCTAATGAAAGTGGAACAGGAAGAACGGTGTAACCGATGAACAATACTAGAAGCATTTTCCACACAGGTACTGTATGGATAAGTGGCCAGATTTCGGAATCAGTAAAATAGAAACCAATAGCCCCTAAAGTCATACCAAGTACGACCATTGGCTGTAGTCTCTCTACACGGCGCATTAAAAAACTACCTACACTCATCCGCTGCCACCGCTCATCATAGGCATAGCCAATGACAAATCCTGACAAAAGAAAGAAAAAATCAACAGCAAGGTATCCGTGATTTACTAGAATATCCATCGGTCCGCTCGCCAGCGCTTCTGTAAGATGAAATAGGACAACAATAAGGGCGGCCACACCCCGTAAACCATCTAATATCAAGTAATGTGGCTTAGCAGATTGGCTATCTTGAAAATCAGTATTCATGAATAGATTTTATTCGGTAGTTTTTAGTAGTACGACCTTCGTCAGGGGTAAAACTAAATAAATGAAACTTGTAAAATCATCCAAATAGTATCAAAACTTATCCCATTCTATAAAAAGCCACCTATAGTCAGTGAAGTGACGGCTAGCTAGTTGTTTTTAGAAGTCAAGACTTGTAATTCAGTGAGTATGCTGATTAATTTTTCTTGATCTCGCGCAGCGAAAATCTTTCTGTCACCATTGTGCAACAGCAATTTGATACCCGGCTGGCGTCCTCCTAAATAAGCCATATTGGTCTGCATGCTTCGAAATCCTATACCGAAGATTTCCCGGATCGGCTTGTAGTTTTCTACGCGTATTTCTCGAACGGCACTCCACTTGCTTAAATCACTCGGGAGTATAGATAATGTACTTAGGTAAAAACCTTCTTTCGTGATCTTCAGTTCAGCGCGGATATTGTTTAGAAGAAGCAGAAACAAACCGCAACAAATAGTGAAAGTGATTAAATGGATATCGGACACGGGTTTATCACCGAGCGGATGATTATAGATAACCTGTCTTAAGACGCCATATAAAAGCAGTATATATGATGCAAAAAGAGGAAGCAGCATAAATCTGAAGTGTTTTGTACTTTCTTTAAATAAAATGGTTTGGTTCATAATAAACGGTCTGCTCTTTTACAATAAGTAATATATTCATTTTATAGCAGATGTAGCACGCATTTGCTGTAGAAATTATTGTTAAAGGGTTTTTCGCCATACTCATTCAGGAGTAGTAATAATTGTTACATTATTAATTCGAGCGTTAACGTTATTCAAAGGGAGCACTTTTGTAAGTGTAATACTTGATATTAATAGAGTTTTTGGATTCTGCCTGGAGTCTCCAAGGCAAAATATGCACGATTTTTGAGCTTAGAATGTTTATCTTGCTTCCACAAAACCTGTGGTTGTTGGGCCGCGATTTATGGCATTAAAAAAAAACAAGAATCAGTCTGGGGTGAATGATCAATTTCCTATCATTGGAGTAGGTGCATCTGCGGGTGGATTGGAAGCTATAAAGGCTATGTTATCAACTATACCAGCACATTCTGGTATGGCATTTATCATAGTACAGCATCTTTTTCCGGAAAAAACCAGTTTGTTGCCTGATATTCTACAAAAGATCACAAAAATACCGGTAGTATCTATTACAGAGCACCTGCATATTGAACCCGATCATATCTACGTAATTCCGCCAGGAAAAATAGTGACAGTAGCCAATGGTCTGCTCAAACTTAATCCTAGGCCCACAAGGGAAAAGGCGAATAAAGCAGTCGACGCACTATTTATATCGATGGCATCTGCTTACGAATCAAGCTCGGCGGCGGTGATACTTTCTGGTATGGGTATAGATGGTACTGCTGGGATGAGCGCCGTAAGAGAGCAGGGAGGGTTGACTATTGCGCAAGATAATTCCGCCGGTTTTACTGCCATGCCGGGGCATGCAATTGATGCAAACATCATCGATTTTGTTTTACCTCCTGAGCAAATAGGTAAAAAGCTTACCGATTATTTTGCCATGTTGCGAAAAGGATGGTCGGACAGAGAGCCGATCTCCAAATCTGTTGATGAGGAATCGACTTATAGAAAAATCATGGAGCTGATGCATCAACGTAAGGCTGCAGATTTTAGCTTGTATAAGCAAACCACGGTTAGGCGTCGTATTGTACGCAGAATGCTGATGTTGAAAATTGTGGATATTTCGGCATACCTTAAGTATATAACGGAGCATATTACAGAGCAAGATTTATTGTTTTATGATTTGTTGATTTCGGTTACGTCATTTTTCAGAGATCCTTACTGTTTTGAGTTATTGATTAAGAAGATCGTACCGTTAATGCTGGACGGTAAAAATAATGGAGAACCAATAAGAATATGGGTAGCGGGCTGCTCTACAGGGCAAGAGCCCTACTCCATAGCGATCGCTTTGCACGAGTTTTTTGGACAACAATTACATCAGCAACGCATCCATATTTTTGCCACAGACATTTCTGACAAGTCAATCAAGATTGCCCGAAGCGGAGTGTATCAAAAAAAGGATCTCGAAGGCGTAAGTGTGGGGCGGTTAGCAAAGTACTTTGAGAAAGATAAAGGTCACTATGTAGTTTCAAAGACCATTCGGGATATGTGTGTATTCGCTGTACACAATTTCCTGAAAGATCCGCCCTTCGCGAAAATGGATTTGATTACATGCAGAAATGTGATGATTTATTTCAAACCGTTTTTGCAAAAGAAGGCGATTGCTATTTTTCATTATGCCTTGCGTGACAAAGGAATTCTTTGGCTCGGAAATTCAGAGACAGTGGGCTCCGCTTCAGAATTTTTCAATCCATTGCAGCGGAAAAGCAAATTTTATACACGTAAACCTGGAGTCGGCAGGTACATCACCATCATGGGCGAAAGTAAAGAAACGATATTTGAGGAAGAAAATATGTCGCTTCATAGAAAAGAAGTAAAAACAGAGAATTATCAAAAAAGTGCAGATGAGATTGTTCTGGCAAAACATGCTCCCGCTGGGGTGATTGTGAATGATCAGTTTGATATTGTACAATTTCGGGGAATCACCAGTCGATTCCTGGAACCCCCTTCTGGTAAAGCTACTTTCAACCTCATGAAGATGGCGAAGGAAGGGCTTTCTTTTGAATTGCGGAATGCACTTCATCGAGCTCAATCATCGAGTGAACCGTTTTCGAAATCTGGCGTGTCTATCAATGGAGGAGAAATCATGGTGGGCATAGAAGTTATTCCTATGCTGAATACCTTTGATCCCTATTATTTGGTGCTTTTTAAAGAAGAGCCAACGATGCCTATGCGACGTAAGGTATCTGCCAAAACCATAAAAACAGCGGAACAGGAAAGAATTTTACAGCTGGAAAGAGAGCTCACTCAAATTCGGGAAGATATGCGTAGCATTACCGAAGCGCAGGAGATTGCCAAAGAAGAGCTGCAAAGCTCTAATGAAGAATTGTTAAGTGGTAGTGAAGAGCTGCAGAGCCTTAATGAAGAGTTGGAAACGAGTAAAGAGGAATTGCAAAGTACCAACGAAGAGCTCCTTACCGTCAATCAGGAATTGTTCGAGAGTAACGAAGAATTAAACATTAGCCGCAAACTGGCGGAAGCTACTATCGCCGTGTTGCACGAGCCGCTTATTATGTTGAACAGTGATCTAATGATTCAAAGCGCAAATAATGCTTTTTGTAAGATATTCAGGATCAGTCAAGAACAAGCTGTTGGTAAAAGCTTTTACCAACTTCAAAATGGGAGATGGAATATACCAGGTCTTGCCAAAGAGTTTGCGCGTATTTTGCAAAACAATGAAAAAATAATCGAAAAAGAGATCAGCTTTACTTTTCCAACACTGGGAGAGCGCGTAGTTAAATTTAATATCCAACCTGTTAAGAAGGCTAATGGGGAGCAGTTAATTTTGCTGGCAATGGATGATATTACAGAGCGTAAAAATGATATTCTAGAGCAGAAAGTGTTTTCTGAGGAACTACAGAAACAGATTGCGGAAAAAGTGAAGTTGGAACGTCAAAAAAATGACTTCATCAGTATGGCCTCGCATGAGCTGAAAACGCCTGTGACCAGTATTAAAGGGTACACGCAAGCATTACATCGTCGATTTCAAAAAGAGGGTAATAAGGAAGCCGAAGATTTTCTGGCTAAGATGGATAATCAAATCAATAAGCTGACCTCCTTGATTGGAGATTTGCTAGATGCCACCAAAGTCACTGCCGGTCAGCTAGAGTACAATATAGATCTTTTTGATTTTAATGATTTGGTGAAGGAAGTTACGGAAGAAATGCAACAAACCTCCAGAAAACATCAGATGAAATTAAGTCTAGATACATCGGTCACTTTGCGAGGCGATCGTAATCGTATTGGGCAGGTAATTACCAATTTATTGTCCAATGCTATTAAATATTCTCCTAAAGCAGATCAAGTGGTGGTATCTACTTCTTTAGAGAACAACAAGATCAATTTGTCCGTAAAAGACTTTGGTATTGGTATATCCGAAGAAAATCAAAAGAGTGTTTTTGAACAATTTTTTAGGGCGAGTGGATTTTTACAGAACACCTTTTCAGGACTGGGTTTGGGTCTTTTTATATCTTCAAAAATCATCATTAGACACCATGGAGATCTTCGAGTAAGTAGTGCTGAAGGAGAAGGGTCAATTTTTACTATTTCACTCCCTGTAGAAAACGAAAAATGAAAAAAATACTTGTCGTAGACGACAACGAAGGAATTCTTGATGTGCTGAGTATCATCCTTGAAGGAGAAGGATATGAAGTTCAACAGATAATTGAACCAGAAAAAGTGTTGAATCTTGGTTCTGATCTCCCGGATTTGATTCTTTTAGATATCTGGATGTCTGGTGCAGATGGTCGTGTGATTTGTAGGCACTTGAAAGATCAGCCAAAGACCAAGCATGTGCCTGTTTTACTGATGTCTGCGAACAAGGATATCGCAGAGATTGCAGAGGAAGCAAGCGCCGATGGATACATTGCTAAGCCCTTCGAAATGGAAGAACTTATCGAGATGGTGGGACGTTTCGTGAATAAATCAGCAGGTTAACGTGACGCTAACAAGATAGTTTGCTATAGTGCTTCGCAATTAGATTAACTTTCTTTTCGCTTCATCAAAATCAGTTTGCGTAATAATTCCACGTTCTTTAAGTATATATAGTCGCTCTATTTCGGAGGTGATATCCTTATCTGCAACCGTGTTGTGGGGAGTGTAGTTGTTGATTATTTGGTTAGTAAATTGTGGGGCGTTGATTTGAGGAGCAACATGCATATTGCTATTATACTTTCTGTTAAAGTTTTCTGTACTCATGAGTAGGAAGCAAACGAAATCAAATAATGCAATACATGCAGGAATGAAGGTCCAGCAAAAAATAAGATAGGCGAAACCAAGTCCTGTTTGTCCCAAATAGAAACGATGTGCTCCAATTCCACCCAGGAAAAAGGCTAATAATGCTGTAGTTGTTTTGTCTTTCATTTGACAAATCTAGCTTCATGACGAGTAATATTTTTACGGTTTACAGTAATTATTAAAGTAAGTGTTCGAGGCGCTATTATGAAAATATACATTATGAAAAATTTGATGCCAAACGTATTAAAGCTGGAAGAACTTGCGCAATTCCTGCTTTCGATCTTTATGTTTAGTCAGTTGAGCTATTCCGGTTGGCTATACCCAGCATTGATATTGTTACCCGACGTATCTATGTTGGGATATCTCTTCGGCACCAAGGCGGGTGCTTTGCTGTACAATATTTTCCACCATAAGTTTGTGGCTATTGCTATTTTACTTGTTGGGTTTTGGCTACAAATTGATGTTTTAATCCTTGCTGGAGTTATTCTATTTGGCCATTCGGCGATGGATCGTCTATTTGGTTACGGTCTTAAGCATGAGGATAGTTTTAAACATACCCACTTGGGATGGATAGGTAAGAAATAAGGAAAAATTATGCTGTATGTACTAAGTTATACAGCATAATTTGTTCAGGTTATATACCTCTCTCTTTTAATCTTTCTTCTCCGGAATTTTTGCTTCCGGATCGTTTGGAAGATCGTTTATCTGTTCCTCTTTGGAGTCTATTCCAGCTTCCGCATCTTTATTTTGTTTGTTCTCTTTATTCTTTTTCACTACGGAAGTGAGTTCTTGATATGTCTCTTCTGGTTTATCTTTTTTTAAACCGGTATTTTTTGTTTCTACTTTCGTTGCCATAAGTGATCTGTTTTTAGTGAGAACTATTTGAGGTAGAATTTTGTAGCTGTAACCTTCTATATTAACCTCGTAATAATATAAGCCATTCAGGATATATATTGTTTTTCGGTGCCGCATATTGCGTACTTATTCATAAGATGTAGTATTTGATACAAACCGACTATTATCGCTGAAAAGCAATCAGTGAAGGCATTCTGGTTCAAGATGTGATCCTTATAAGTATCCAAAAAATAAAAGTATTGATTTGCTCAGGTAGCGGAAACGTTTACTAAAGAAGATAGGTGCACCATGTAACGCTATAATCTCGCTAATATGTTAAAATAATCATTTGATTATAGGTTTTGTGCGTATAGCAAATTATTTTATGTACATTTACATAATTAATAATATTTTATCCATACAAAGCAATGCAAGAAGGCATAGTAAAATTTTTCAACGAGACCAAGGGTTTCGGATTTATAACTCCAAATGACGGTGGTCAAGAAGTTTTTGTTCATGTTTCAGGATTGACTCAAGATATCCGTGAGCAAGATCACGTTTCTTTTGAAGTTGAACAAGGCAAAAAAGGCCCAAACGCAGTAAATGTTAAGTTGATTTAAGTTAATTTTTGCATATATTGTATTAACCGTCCTGCTTACGCAAGGCGGTTTTTTTATGCTCTTAATTTTAATTCGCTTGAAGTGATAGATACCATTACAGGTATGCAACACACAAAAGAGCGGTCACGCTATAATAGCATGACCGCTCTTTTTGTGTGTTTAGATTGGTGACGTTTGTTCCGATAGTAAAGCTCAGTAAAAATTGAGCTTATCGCCAATTAGCGAGACATACTTTTGATCACGCTTGCATGAGATTTCCAGGCTTGGCCAAAGGACGCAAACTCGATATAATTTACCCGAAACTCTTCGCATACGTTTTTTACAATTTTATTGATCTCTGGGTAATGAATATGGCTGATCTTTGGAAACAAGTGATGCTCCACTTGAAAGTTTAACCCTCCCAACAACCATGTCAATACCTTATTGCGCGTAGCGAAGTTTGCCGTGGTACTCAACTGGTGTACGGTCCACTCGTCTTCCATACGGCCTGGCTCGCTTGCAGTAAACTCGGTCTCTGTCACGACGTGTGCCAGTTGGAATACAGTCGCCAGACAGATGCCACAGGCGAACCCCGCAATCAACAAACCGATTAATGCCGGAAGCCATCCTACCAAGATAACTGGAATCGTAATAAATAGTTGAAAATGTACGATTTTACTGATCCAAAAGATCCACTTCTCTTTGTTTGGCATATTGAACAGAGCTGAATGTTTACCTAGTCTGCGTCTGAAGTATTTTTCGTAATCCTGAAAAAAGATCCACGCTAGGTAGGATATCGCGTAAAGCACTGGAAAGTAGAAATGTTGGTAGCGATGATGGCTTTTAGGTTCTTGAGAATCATGGATGCGCAGGAACTTAATTTCAATATCGTGATCTTCGCCCTCAATATTTGTATAAGTATGGTGTGCTATATTATGCTTTAGTTTCCATAGATAAATATTTCCACCAAGCGCATTTAAAGAGTAGGAAAGCAAGGTATTCACGTTTTTATTGCTCGACAAACTGTTATGTCCTGCATCGTGCATAATATTAAATCCTATTGCAGCAAAATTTACCCCCAGCAAAATACATAAGACGACGGAAATTGGCCAGAAAGGCGATACAAATACCAAAATACTATACAGAATAATAGCTGAGCTAATAAGCACGATCGTTTTCTGATACATCTTTGAGCCGCCGGTAGTGCGCTTAGCTGAATTTTGAAAATATTCGTTTACCCTGCTTTTCAATATTTTAGAGAAGGAAGTATCGGTATTGTTGAATTTTGTTGATTTTTTCATGGTGCTATTTTAAAATCTCGCCTCACTTACCCATAGAAATACTAAACGGAGTGAATAGGGGCTAAGGGTTTTGATATACTGCGAAATAATAGACGAGTTTTGAGTGCCGTGATTTTCAAACGGTAAATACAATTTTTTACATTGTAAATGTACTTCTTTTATTTTATAATAGCTCATAGCTATATCATCATTCGAAATAAATAACGTATTCTTAACATGATACGAAGAATCGGTGCTATTTTTTATTGTGCCGGTTTGCTAGGCTTCAGATACATTTTGAATGCTATAGGGCAGTTTTTTGTACATTCGGAATACCGCTTAATCCTCCAATTGCGTATGTAAAGCCATCAATATGGCATTCGCCTTTAAAAGACACTCGGAATATTCTTTTTCTGCTTCTGCATCAATCGTAATAGCACCACCGGTATGGAAAGAAAGGTATTGCTTTCTGCTATTGTATAGCAACGTGCGGATCACTACATTAAAATCAAAGGCTCCGTCTGGGGCGAAGTAACCTACAGCGCCAGCATAAACACCTCGCTTAGATTTTTCGTAGCGCTCGCAGAGTTGCATGGCTCGAAGTTTAGGTGCTCCCGTCATCGAGCCAGCCGGAAAAATACGCTTTATAGCTTCCAAATCAGTTACATTAGGATCAATCTCACAGGTAATGGTAGAAATCAATTGATGTACTTGACGAAAAGTATGTACTTGCGGCTGGCGTTCAGCGGCCACGCTTCCGGCTTTAGCGCTTCTAGTCAAATCGTTACGTACCAGATCCACAATCATCACGTTTTCAGCGATTTCCTTCGGATCAGATTTTAACCGCTGTATGATCTCCTGATCTTCATTTTCAGTATTGCCACGCTTGGCAGTACCTTTTATAGGCTGAGACAATAGCGTGGTACCCCGTTTTGCAATAAAGCGTTCGGGCGAGGCGGAAAGGATGTAGTGTTCTCGAAATTTAAAAAAAGTAGAAAATGGGGTAGGAGATACCGTATTTAATTCCCAGTAGATGCTTGGCGGATGAATAGCACAATTTTCCTGGTAAAACTCCTGACAAAGATTCACTTCGTAAATGTCGCCCCGCTGAATATGCTGTTTTAACTGCTGAAATGATTGCATATAGGCTTCCTTACTCATCCGTTTTCGAAACGGTTTTGCCAAATTAGTTGAGTCGAACAGTAGGGAGGTACTACAAATGCGATCATAAATGTCTTGTGCGTTCACCGCTTCCAGAGTATCTATAGTCACTTTTCCATGTTGAAAACGGAATACTATTTCCGGGACGAAAAAGTATGCATCTGGAAATTCCAGTTCATCCGGTAGAGCCGTGTGAAGATCCTCGATTTCGTTCTTCAGATCGTAACCAAAAAAACCAAGCATCCACTCTTGGGGATGCTTGGTTTTAAAAGCCTCTATTTTTTCAAACGTATTGTCGCCATCGGCAACAATTTCCCGATGAACACCTACTGCTAACAGACTTTGGATATTGGCATAAGGATCACCAAATTCATTGGAATGAAGCAGGCAAGCTGTCTCAAAAGAATCCGCCCAAAGCAATGCTTTAGCCAGAAAATCTTCTGCTTCAATCGCTAATGTTGCCGTAGGCATTTCTTGTTTTTTATAATACGATAGTCTGTACGCGATCCGGACCTACTGATAGGTACTTAATCGGCACTTCCAGCGCTTTCTCCAAATAAGAAATGTAATTTTTCAAAGCAGCAGGGATTTCTTCTGGTTTTCTAATACCCGTTAGATCCTGATTCCAGCCTTCGATTTCCTCATATACTGGCTCTGCTTCATTCGTGATAATCTCGTAAGGCATGTAGTCAATTACTTCACCATTGTGTTTGTAATGTGTACAAGCGTAGATCTTATCGAAAGTGTCCAATACGTCTGCTTTCATCATGATTAATTCGGTTACACCGTTAATCATAATCGCATATTTCAACGCAGGAATATCAATCCATCCGGTACGTCTGGCACGGCCAGTAGTTGCGCCAAACTCGTGACCCAACTGGCGAAGTTGTTCTCCAGTCTCATCATGCAGTTCTGTCGGAAACGGCCCGCCACCAACGCGGGTAGCGTAAGCTTTAAAGATACCATAGACAGCACCAATACGATTGGGAGCAATGCCCAATCCAGTACAAGCACCCGCCGTGGTTGTATTAGAAGATGTGACGAAAGGATATGATCCAAAATCAACGTCTAACAATGTTCCTTGTGCACCTTCGGCTAATACGCGTTTGCCATCCTTAAGGTATTGATTAACCAAATGTTCCGAGTCCACGTGAGGAATCGTTTTCAGGAATTCAATAGCCTCTAAAAATGCTTTCTCCCGATCAGCGAAATCAGGCAGTTCGCCGTAATGCGCTAAGATGGACAAATGCTTCTGTTTCAGCTTCTCATAGCGATCTATAAAGTCCGGTAGGGTGGTGTCGCCTACACGAAGACCATTTCTGCCTGTTTTATCCATATAGGTTGGTCCGATACCCTTTAAGGTGGAGCCAATCTTGCCCGTTCCCATGTTAGTTTCAGAGGCAGCATCCAATAATTGATGCGTTGGCAAGATCAAGTGCGCTTTGCGTGCGATGACCAATTTGCCTTTTGCAACAGGATCAAAACCAGCTTGTTTAAGGTTGTCCAGTTCCCTTTTCAGAATAATAGGATCGATTACCACACCATTACCGATGAGGTTTAGGGTGTCTTCATTAAAGATACCGGAAGGAATGGTGTTTAAAACGAATTTTTTGTTGTCAAACTCCAGCGTGTGGCCAGCATTCGGTCCGCCTTGAAAACGGGCAATCAAATCGTATTTCGGGCAAAAAACATCGACGATTTTTCCTTTACCTTCGTCGCCCCATTGTAAGCCCAAAAGGACATCAACTTGCATATTGAATTGTGATATATGAATAAATAATTTGTATACTTTGCAATGCGCAATACATAAAAAAGTTCGGGATAACTGATGTGTTCAATTATCCCGAACAAAAGTACTATTGTTATCTAGAAAAGTGAAACTTATGTCAAAAAAGCAGACATATCACTACGCTTCAGAGGCAACGGTCTGCGCGGCAGACTTCGCAGCTTCTTTTTCTCTACATTCTTCACAGACTCCATACAAATTTAAGGAGTGATGTTTAATCTCGAACTTAAGCAATTCTCCCATCATGCTTTGGATCTGATGTATTCTTGGGTCACAAAATTCGACCACCTTATTACATTCAATACAGATGACATGGTCATGCTGCTTATAGCCGTAAGATTTCTCAAACTGTGCCATATTGCGACCGAATTGATGCTTAGTCACCAAATCACACGAGACTAATAATTCCAGTGTATTATATACTGTCGCTCTACTCACCCGATATTTCTTGTTTTTCATGTGGATATACAACGATTCCACATCAAAGTGATCTGTGCGTGAATAGATCTCTTCCAAGATGGCATATCTTTCTGGGGTCTTTCTGAGATTTTTATTTTCCAGATAAGCCTCAAATATCTTTTTTACTGTTTCGTAACTTTCACCTTGCTTCATACATTCCTTGTAGTCTTCTGTACAAATTTACCAAATTTTGCTGGGATTTCATACCAGTGCACAGTCACAATAAAATGAGTGCATAATGAATCACACGCTAATTTCTGGTTTCGGCTTCGTAACGTGATACACTGGTGATTCCTGGTATGCGCATCACATTGCTAATCAAGTTGTCTAGCTGTTCAATATCATTCACAAATACCATAATATTGCCTTCAAAAATCCCTTCGTTACTGGATATAGATAGCGACCGGATATTGACGTTGAAGTTTCTGGAAATGACGGTCGTGATTTTATTGACCAGACCAACGTCATCGATCCCGACAATGCGAAGCCCTGTTAGGAAAGAAACGTTTCCTTGAGAAGAAGACCACTGCGCCTTTAGAATCCGGTAGCCATAGTTCGCCATAAGTCGAGAGGCGTTCGGACAACTGGTTCGGTGGATCTTGATTCCGTCATTCACTGTTAGAAAACCAAAAATATCATCACCAGGGATTGGGTTACAACATGGAGCGAGGGTATAGTCAATCTTTTGCAGATCGTCGCCAATCAAAATCGTATCCATGTCCTTTTTGTTGATCTTATCGACCAAGCCCGTGACATGGGACTGAAATTGGTTGTTATTCGCATCTTCAGACTTTTCTGAAGCAGCAAATTCTCTCAGATTCTTAATATCAATCGTACCCTTAGCTACTTGAAAAAACAAGTCCTGAGAACTCGCAAACTTAAAGTGGTTTGCAATTTTATTGATGTTATCGGTGTTGTACGTTATTTTTAGAGACTTGAGTTTTCTTTCCAGAATTTCCTTCCCATCTTCCGCTACGCGTCTTTTCTCCTCCTTCAAAGAGGATTTGATCTTTGAACGCGCTTTTGCCGTGACCACAAAGTTAAGCCAATCCTCTTTCGGACTTTGCTTAGCCGAAGTGATGATCTCTACCTGATCCCCATTGTGTAGATGGTGAGACAGCGGAACTAACTTATGATTTACCTTCGCACCGATACAGGTAGCACCAATGTCGGAGTGAATCTCAAAGGCAAAGTCGAGCGCAGTTGCATCATGGGGTAGCTGCACCAAGGTACCTTTGGGCGTAAAGATGAAGATCTCGTCTGAGAAGAGATTCATCTTAAAATCGTCCACGAAGTCGATGGCATCTGGCTCAGCAGTACTTAATACATCACGTACTTTCTGAATCCACTGATCCAGCCCACTGTCTGAATTTGATTCCTTATATTTCCAATGTGCTGCAAATCCTTTTTCGGCAATTTCATTCATGCGTTTGGTGCGGATTTGTACCTCCACCCATTGGCCGCGAGGGCCCATCAAGGTGGTGTGCAGCGATTCATAGCCATTTCCTTTTGGCGACGAGATCCAATCGCGTAAACGGTCGGGATTTGGACGATAAAGATCCGTTACAATAGAATATACCTTCCAGCATTCCGTCTTCTCTTTCTCGTCGGCGGTGTCAATGATTACGCGAATGGCAAAAAGATCGTATACCTCTTCAAAAGGGATGGATTTCTTGCGCATCTTATTCCAGATCGAATGGATGGATTTAGGGCGGCCAAATACATTGGCTGTAATACCTTCCCCGGCCAAGATTTCTTTGATGGGTGAGACGAAGCTGGCGATGAACTTCTCGCGCTCGGCCTTCTTCTCATTCAGCTTTCTGGCAATAAACTTATAGGTGTCAGGATCTGTGTATTTCATGGACAGATCTTCCAACTCCGATTTTATGGCATACAGACCCAAACGATGTGCAAGCGGCGCATACAAATAACTGGTTTCCGAAGCGATTTTAAGTTGCTTATGCCGCGCCATGAATTCCATGGTACGCATATTGTGCAATCGGTCCGCAAGCTTTATTAAGATAACGCGAACGTCGTCTGCCAGCGTAAGAAGCATTTTACGGAAGTTCTCGGCCTGAATGGAACTATTGGTGTCAAAGATGCCGGAGATCTTCGTTAATCCATCGATGATGCGTGCTACCTTTTTTCCAAACTGCTGTTCAATGGCCTCAACCGTCATGCTGGTATCTTCCACCACATCGTGTAATAGCGCACACACGATGGAGGTGGTGCCTAATCCAATCTCTTCCGCAGCAATCTGTGCTACTGCGATCGGATGATAAATGTAAGGTTCGCCAGACTTGCGGCGCATATCTTTATGACTTTCCAAGGATAAGTCAAAGGCTCGGCGGATTTCCTGTTTGTCCCCCCGTTGTAACGTGGGCTTACATGCTCGTAACAGTGCTCGATATCGTTTCCTAATCTCCTTGTTTTCCGCCTCAATATCAATCACATATTCTTCCATATCATCTCCCAAAGGTTGTGAGTTGTTTCAAATTACTTTATCTTTACTAGTTAAAGAGGGTGTATTAAAGTAGCATGATTTTTGTTAGAAATAAATTTAAGGAAAATCTGTGTATATTTAAAATGAATTTGCGATTTAATTCGTGTATGAGAGTCTTGATTAGTGCGGTTGCGACGCTTGTTTTACTTCCTTTGATAGGTCATACTCAACAGTTGACGATGCCCCATTATGGTGGGGGTCAGGCTCAGGTTGTAGATACCTATCAGACGGTACGCCTAGAGACGGGCGAGGTAGTGCCCACCTTTCTTATTCCAGAAGTAGTAATTGTCGCTTTTCGACCTTGGAAGAGCGAAGAGGAGCGTATGCAATATCTTCGTTTAAAGAGAAATGTGCTCCGTGTGCTTCCATATGCTATGTATGCGCAAAAACGGTACGCTCAGTTGGATCGTGATTTGGCACTTGCGCAGAATAGAAAGGAAGAGCGCAGGCTAGTGAAGGAATGTGAGCATGAGATCAAGCATAAAATCACATCAGAAGTGAAAAACCTTTCCATCAGCCAGGGTAAGATATTGATTAAGCTCATCGAAAGACAGACTGGAAATACCAGTTATGAGTTGGTTAAAGAGATGAAAGGTGGTGTTGCCGCCTTTGTATACCAAGGTGTTGCCCGTGTGGTAGGGCACAATCTAAAAAGTTCGTACAATCCACAAGAGGATTTCGTTATTGAGACGATTATCCGGGAGTACGAACAGGCCAGACCGATGGCTGGGAATCGCTAATTACTACCTATTTATTAAAACGTATTAGTTTTTGTGAAGTTAGATCTCTGATTTCACAATTTCTCCACATAACTATGCGTTTAAACATTATATTTGTCCCTATTTTTAAACAATAATCTACCCGTATGGAATTGGATTTGATGGTGATAACAGTGCATCCTGATGATGCGGAGCTTGGTGCTGGTGGTACAATTGCGAAGTATGTGGCAGCAGGGAAGAAGGTCGGGATCGTGGATATGACGCGTGGCGAACTAGGTACGCGCGGAACGGCTGAAACGCGCGCCGCCGAAGCACAGGCTGCAGCAGATATTTTGGGAGTAACACTGCGTGTTAATTTGGGATTGAAAGATGGTTTTTTTGAGAATGACGAAGCGCATCAGCTAGCAGTAATTCGATGTATTCGAAAATACCGTCCCGAGATTGTAATCACCAATGCAGTGGATGACCGGCATCCAGATCATGGGCGTGCGAGCAAGCTCGTTAATGACGCGTTGTTTCTGTCTGGTTTAAGGCGCATTGAAACGCGGGATGACGAAACTGTTCAAGAGAGCTTTCGTCCACGACTACAGCTTCAATTGATACAGGATAAATATATTCAACCAGATATTATTTTAGATATCACGCCTTATTGGGAGATCAAGAAGCAATCCATATTGGCGTATACTACACAATTCAATGCTGCTGCAGATAGTGATGAGCCGCAAACCTATATCTCGACGCCAGACTTTATTCAATACACCGAAGGAAGGGCCCGGGAATTTGGCCGTAGCATTCAAGCGACTTATGGTGAGGGTTTCACAAGCAGGAAGTTGTTAGGCGTTGATGATTTGTTTTCTCTGCGTTAGCTATTCATTATGAAGCAGTTTCTGCTGCTATCCCGACCCGTACTACACATTCAGGGCGGGCTTTGATGAAAAAATATTTGTTAGCAAAAAGCATTTTGCTATATTTGCAACACCAAAACAAAACGGGCACAACTCTTTATGCTTTGGAAGCGGCGCTCATAGCTTAATTGGATAGAGCACCTGACTACGGATCAGGAGGTTAGGGGTTCGACTCCCTTTGAGCGCACTTAGTTAACATCAAAGCCTAATTCGATCCACGGATTAGGCTTTTATTTTGCAATAAACAAAATAACAGAACGTTATGTTAAACCTTGTAATTTTTGGCCCTCCTGGTGCAGGTAAGGGGACACAGTCGGAAAAACTAATCGCTCAATATGGATTACATCATATCTCTACAGGAGATATGTTTCGTGCTCATATTAAAAACGAGACCGAGCTGGGCAAGAAGGTAAATCAGATTATCGCTGACGGTAATTTGGTGCCTGATTCGATTACTATCTCTATGCTGGAGCAGGAGATCAATGAGCATCAAAATGCTAAGGGCTTTATCTTTGATGGTTTTCCGCGAACGGTGGCTCAGGCAGAAGCATTGGATCAATTTTTAGAATCTAATGGACAGCCGATCAGCACAGTGTTGGCGCTGGACGTCAGCGAAGAAGAATTGACGGCACGTATTGCCAAAAGACAAGAAGTGTCTGGCCGTGCCGATGATGCAGCAGACAAGTTGAAAAAACGTATTGAAGAGTATTTTAGCAAGACAATACATGTGTTGCCATACTACGAACAACAGGGTAAATTAAATAAGATCGATGGTATTGGAGAGATCGACGAAATATTCGTCGCTTTATCTAAAGTGATTGATACACACAAAGTAGGGTAATCTACAGGTAATTTTTAATATTGATATGGCACAGGGTTCTAATTTTGTTGATTATGTAAAGGTATGTTGTCGTTCTGGCCACGGAGGTGCAGGCTCGGCGCATCTGCATAGAGACAAGACTACCGCCAAAGGCGGTCCCGATGGCGGCGATGGCGGTCGTGGGGGTCATATCATTTTGAAAGGTTCTACCAATCACTGGACCTTGCTGCATTTAAAATACCGTAAACACATTATCGCTGCCGATGGCGAACGAGGCGGAAGCGCGTTGAAATCTGGCGCTACCGGTAAGGATGAGATTCTGGAAGTGCCTTTGGGTACAATTGCCAAAAATGCAGAAACGGGTGAGGTACTTTTCGAAATTACGGAAGAGGGCGAAACAAAAATTCTGACTCCAGGTGGTAAGGGTGGTTTAGGCAACTGGCATTTCAAAACACCTACACAGCAAACTCCACGCTATTCGCAGCCCGGAATTCCCGGAAAAGAAGAGTGGATGATTCTGGAACTGAAAGTGCTTGCTGATGTTGGCTTAGTAGGATTTCCAAATGCGGGGAAGTCAACTTTGCTATCTGTGGTCTCCGCGGCCAAGCCAGAAATTGCTGATTATCCATTTACCACCATTGTGCCTAACCTAGGAATTGTATCTTACCGCGACAGCAAATCTTTCGTGATGGCAGATATTCCTGGTATTATTGAAGGGGCATCGGAAGGTAAGGGCTTAGGCTACCGCTTTCTAAGACATATTGAACGCAATTCGGTATTGCTGTTTATGGTACCGGTAGATACGGATCGAACCATCTCGGAAGAGTATGATATTTTGCTGCGAGAGCTAACGGCATACAATCCAGAATTGGTCGATAAGCCACGTTTATTGGCGGTGACAAAAGCAGATATGCTGGATGAGCAGTTGGAAGAAGAGATGAAAGCGCAAATTCCGCAAGATATCCCTTATTTATTCATCTCCTCCGTAACCGGAAAAAACATTCAGCAGCTCAAAGACGCTATCTATAAACAGATTGTAGGTTAATTTCGTATGGCTCATTTTGATTTAAAAGAGTTTTTGGATCAAAAAGTGGCCGAATACAATCGCCCTGGCTTTATCGAATCAGATCCTATTGCTATTCCACATCGTTTTACTTTAAAGCAGGATGTGGAGATCATGGGGCTCTTTGCGAGTATTTTGGCGTGGGGTCAGCGCAAAACCATTATCAACAAATGTACTGAACTAATAGCACGTATGCAGGGCGAACCTTATGCCTTTGTGCTACATCATTCTGATCAGGATCTTGCTGGCCTTCTTGGATTTAAACATCGTACTTTCAACGATACCGATCTGCTTTATTTTATCTCGTTTCTGCGTCATCATTATGCGCAGCATGATTCCCTAGAAATGGCATTCATTTGGGGACAAGAAGAACAGGCGGAGGTATCTGTGGAGCAGGCCCTGAATTATTTTAAATCTTACTTTTTCTCTTTATTGGATTATCCCGAACGCACGCGCAAGCACATCAGCTCGCCCGTACAGAAATCCAGCTGCAAGCGTTTGAACATGTTTTTGCGCTGGATGGTACGCCAGGATGAGCAAGGTGTAGACTTCGGAATTTGGTCGAAAATACGACCTGCCAACTTGGTCTGTCCCTGCGATGTGCATGTAGAGCGGGTAGGAAAGAAATTAGGGCTGATTACGACTCCAACCGTCAACTGGAATATGGCCATGGAATTGACTCGCCAACTTCGCTTGTTGGATGCTCAGGATCCCGTAAAATATGATTTCGCACTATTTGGATTAGGCGTCGAGGGTCGTCTCTAAGCGATTTAAGATCTGAACAATATCGACCATACGATTAGAATATCCGTATTCATTATCGTACCAACCTACCACCTTTACTAAACCACCCACAACAGAGGTAAGCTGTGCATCAAATACGCAGGAGTAGGGATTATTGATAATATCCACGGATACAATTGGATCTTCCGTGTAATACAATACATTTTTTAAGTCACCGTCAGCCGCAGCTTGGAACTTTTTATTGATTTCTGCTACGGTAGTCGATTTTGCTAAGGTACAGGTGAAATCGGTTAGCGAACCATTTAGTACAGGTACACGGATGCCTGCACCACCTAACTTCCCTTCCAGATGTGGAAATACATTAGTGATGGCTTTTGCCGCGCCGGTTGATGTGGGGATGATTGAAGTAGAAGCGGCACGTGCGCGGCGAAGATCCCGATGCGGTGCATCATGCAGGTTTTGATCTCCCGTCATGGAGTGCACTGTGGTGATGTAGCCGTCTTGTATGGACCAATTATCGTCCAGGATTTTGACCAAGGGTGCCACATTATTGGTGGTACAGGAAGCATTAGAAAATATCGGAGCACTCCAGTCAAATGTTGCATCGTTAATCCCTAATACAACCGTCGGAATCTCTTTGTCCGGCGACGGGGCGGAGATGACTACTTGCTGGGCACCTGCAGTAATGTGTTTTGCGGCAGCAGCTGAAGTCGTAAAATGACCGGTAGCTTCTATGACCAGATCTATTCCTAAAACGGACCATGGCAGACGTGCGGGATCTTTTTCATTATAAACCTGGATGGATTGGGCTCCGATTTCCAAATAACTATCTCGATGCGCAACCGGAAAATTTGCCGGACCGTGTACCGAGTCGTATTTAAAGAGATGAGCAAGCGTTGCAGCATCTGCCAGATCATTGATGGCGACAACAGTTACTCCTTCCAGCTCACGTTGAATAAGATGACGCAGGGTATGCCTACCTATTCTTCCAAACCCATTAATAGCAATCCTCATCGTTCTTATTGTACGAATGCTTTTAAAATGTCATCGATATTTTTTTCTCCAACCCAATACGTTTTTAAATTACCATCTGCTCCGTACACGTAATTTGCAGGGAACATTTTGGGAATATGAAATTTACGGATAAACTCCTGATCTCGGTCATACAGTACTTCCACATTAGATTTGCCATCTAACTCTTTGCCGAATGACGGAAGGAAGTTTACCATCAATCCGGGGTCGTTCATGGAGATATATAACAGGTTGACGTCTTTAATTTTTTCGTAGTTTTTAGCTAATGCTTGTGTCTCTTGCTGGCAATGTCCGCAAGAGGGGTCGAACAAGATGAATACGGTATTTTTACTACTTGGGATGTCACTTTTCTCGAAGCCAAAACCAGATTTTACTTTGTAAAATTTGAAGTCTGGAATGCTAGCAGCGGGATCTTGCTCTTCTGGTTGAGCCGGTGGAGGAGTTTGTGTATGTGGCGTCGATGCGGCAGTTTGTGCGCTGTGATCGTGTCCTTCATGCGGATCTGTAGAAGTCGTCTTGCTATCTGAACCACCGTTATTACATGCGGCCAAACCAAGGGCCAATGCCAAACTCAATACTGAAAATTTACCTTTCATAAACTGCCTTATAAATGCTGGTCAAAGCTAAAGAAAAATGAGGAATATCCCGAATATAGGTTTCTGTTTAATTAAATAGGTATAACATATAAACGTAAAAATAGGATCGCTTTTGGGTTATCTAAGGGGGAGTTTACCTGATTAAACCGGATATAAAAAAAGCATTCCCAATCGGGGAGAATGGGAATGCTTAACTAACCAATTATTAACCTAAAATTATGAATAGTCAAATATACGGCAAGCGACAAGCTATTGCAAGTGCTTTAACTATTCTTAACCCTTATATCACATCGTAATGAAAAAGAGCAGGCTTCCTGTTTCCAGAAAGCCTGCTCTTTATTAATGCTAATAGCTTATACTTGATTAGCTTGTTACTGTTTTTACTTCTTTCACTTTTGGAGCGATCTCTTGTGCAGCATTTTCTTCTGGTGTCAAATCGTACATGCTTGGTGCAGCGATAAAGATAGAAGAATAAGTAGCTACAATAATACCGATCAAGATCGCAAAAGAGAAGCCTCTGATAACTTCACCACCGAAGATGAACAATACGGCCAATACAAAGATCAAAGTTAATGAGGTAATGATCGTACGACTTAATGTAGAGTTGATCGCTCTGTTGATGGTGCTACCTAAGTTTTCATTCTTCCCGAAAGGCTTCGTTAAGTATTCACGAAGACGGTCAAATACGACCACGGTGTCATTCACAGAGTAAGCTAATACCGTCAATAAAGCAGCCACGAAATGCTGATCAATATCTAAGGAGAATGGTACCAATCCATCTAATGCAGAGAAGATACCTAGCAATACGATACCATCATGTGTGGTGGAGATTGCTGCAGATACGGAGTACTGCCATCTGCGGAAACGAAGCAAAATGTAGGCGGCAATAATTAGAATAGAGAATACCGCAGCGTAGATTGCACGATCGCGAATGTCGCTGGCAATTGAAGGACCTACTTTTTGCTGGGATAAGATCTCATAATCGTTGGCACCTACTTGAGATAAACCTTCGTTTAATTTCGCTAATACTTCTCCATCAGCTTCATCGCTGGTTTCTTCGATATGGTAGGTCGTCGTTACTTTGATTTGGTTTTCACTACCAAATGTTTTCACCTCGGTTGTTAATCCAAATACCTCATCCAAATTCCGGCGTACATCTTCTAGATTTACATTGTTATCATAACGAACCGTATAGGTGCGACCACCTTGGAAGTCTACACCCAGAGAGAATCCTTTGGTGAAGATCGAGATGATACAGAGCACAGATACTACTGCAGAGATCATATAGTACACTTTTCTTTTCGCTACAAACTGGAAGTTCGCATTTTTAAGCGTATTAGCAGACCAAGGAAAAGAAAGTGAAATCTTTTTGTCTTTGTCCAAAAGGTACTCAAAAATCAAACGGGAGATAAAGATCGCCGTGAAAAGTGAAGTAACAATACCAATCATCAACGTAGTGGCAAAACCTTGGATAGGTCCGCTACCAGTGAAGAACAAGATCACACCAACGAGCAATGTCGTGATTTGTGAATCGAGAATCGATGGCATGGCATGTTTATAACCGTCTGCGATGGCTTGACGCATTGATTTACCTAAGCCCAATTCTTCACGGATACGCTCATAAATCAGTACGTTGGCATCTACCGCTGTACCCATGGTTAATACGATACCAGCAATACCAGGTAGTGTCAATACGGCGTTTAGCGAAGCTAGAATTCCTAACAAGAAAAACACGTTGAATACCACGGCGATGTTAGCAGCGATACCCGCACGGTTATAGTATGCAATCATGAACACCATCACGACAGCGAAACCAATCACTGCTGAGTTTACACCAGCATCGATGGCTGCCTGACCTAATGAAGGTCCTACAATCGCTTCCTCTACGATTTTTGCGGTAGTTGGAAGGCGACCTGCTTTCAATACGTTGGCTAAATCTTTGGTATCTTCGATCGTGAAGTTTCCGGAGATCGAAGAGTTACCTCCAGGGATTTCTTCATTCACCGTAGGTGCTGAGTACACTACGCCGTCTAAGATAATAGCTATCGATGCATTACTTTGAGCGGCCTGTGCGGTGATACGTCTCCACTGACGTGCGCCTTCAGCATTCATTCCCATAGAGACTACCGGTCTGTTGCTTTGGTCAAAATCGTCACGTGCTTCTGTAATTACATCGCCTGTAAGTACTGCGCCGCTCTCCGTGTTGTTTGTTTTAATAGCAAACAACGACAAGAAATCTGGGGAGTTATGCTCCGGTTTTACCGACCACATAAATTTTAGATTCGAAGGAATCATTGAACGTACTTCCGGACGATTCAAGTATTGATTTACGCGTGCTGTATCTTTCAAATGAGCATAACCCACTGTGGCGCCTGGCGTTAAAGATGGTTGCCCATTTTGACCCTGATACACGGATGGATTAAGCACTGCGAAAAGCGGATTTTGTTCTGCTAATTGCCCTAGAGCTGCAGCAGAATCCGTATCGGTTGTTTTTGCGCCAAGATTAGCCAATAGGTTGGCATCAGAAGCCGTTGTGTCTGTAGCAGTGCTGTCTGCTTTAGCTACTGATGAAACAGTTTTAGAACTCGATTTATCGTTACGTAATGCCGCAGCTAAGCTCTTATCGATGTTTTCCAATAAAGGATAAACATCCGGGTTGCTGTGCGTTTCAAAAAACTCCAATTTTGCAGATCCCTGCAATAATTTACGTACGCGATCTTCATCCTTGATACCAGGAAGCTCCACCAAAATACGGTTCGTACCTTGTTGAATCTGGATATTTGGAGAAGCTACACCGAATTTGTCGATACGGGTACGTAATACTTTGTAAGAATTCTCGATGGCATTATCTGCTTCACGTTTAAGGAATGTGCGAACTTGTCCTTCCGAACTATTTGCACTAATGGAAGCCGCATTATCTTTTGTTGCAAAGAATGACGCGATAGGAGTACCCGATCCAGAAGCTTTGTATTCTTCTACAAATAAATCGATCAATGAGGTGTTGGTTGATCTACTTTTTGCTACGGCAGTTTCCAACGATTTGTTGAAAGCCTGATCCTTTGGATTATTGGCCAGGTTGCGGATCAACTCATCTAATGAGATCTCCATAGTGACGTTCATACCACCTTTAAGATCTAGTCCTAAAGCGATTTCACGTGCTTTTGCTTCGCGATAGGTATACTTCGCTACACCAAGGTTGTACACCACTTGTCCGGCAACCGAATCCAAATACGCTTTTTCTTTGAGCATATCGCCCTGCGCGTATTCTGCGGCATCGCTTTCCACTTTTCTGGTTACAAAAGTGAAAGATAGGGAGTAGAGGCATGCTAATGAAACCACTACTACCAAAAATTTAATCAGCCCTTTACTCTGCATTTCTATCAGTCGTTATAATTATGATTTGTTGTATTTTCAGTTTAATAATAAAAATATTCAAGATTTGCAAAGGTATAAAAAAAAGGAAAAAACAAGAGCATTATCACAAACAATTGACGGTTAAGTTTGTGTTGCTCATAATTATAGGCTTACGCCAAAATAAAACGCTCCTTTTGCTAAGCAAAAGGAGCGCTGTATCAAGTAGGTTATCGATCTACTAGTTCAACGTGAATTTCAAACCGATACTGAAACGAGCTGGCTCGAAGTGCGAGCGGTTTGTAAGATTCCAATTAGGCTTCCAGTCAAAGTGCATAGCTAAAGGAGCCTGCGGTACTTTAAATTCTAGACCAGCTGCTGGACGGATTGCGAAAAATGATCTTTCATTTGCGAATAAAACTTGAGGGCCTACACCTAAGTACCACGTTAATCCGTTGGCACCCGCGATCGCTTGGTTGTATGAGTAATCTACGCCTAATATAGTAGCGCCACCACCGAACAATACTTGTGCATTACCCGCATTATTTCCGCCGAAGTTATGTTTGATCTGTGGTCCTACGAATGTACGGCCATCCCCTAAATCAATTCCTAAACCAAGTGCTGTTCCATAAGGAGTCTGTGCTTTTGCTTCCTGTGCGCCAAATGCCAAGGCAATAGCCGCACCTAATGATAGTAGTACTTTTTTCATATTTGTTTTATTTTGATGACTAAAATTATTGTAACCGATATGGCGACCGTTGCGCAATTATCTTGCCAAAAAGATCTCAATGAGGGAGTTTATTGCATATTTAAATAATTAAATTGATATTTTTTTTGACATTGTATCAAATATTTAGTAGTTTTGCCTGGCAAATAGAAATCCCTTAGATATTTGCCCATGCAATTAGACCCACACAAATTTGTAGCAGAAGGACTTACTTACGACGATGTGTTATTAATTCCGGCTTTTTCGGAAATATTACCTCGCGACGTGGATACGAGTACCTATCTTACCCGTAAAATCAAAATTAATATTCCATTAGTTTCCGCTGCGATGGATACCGTTACTGGTGCTGATCTGGCTATTGCTATTGCGCAAGCTGGCGGTATCGGTATGTTGCACAAGAACATGACCATCCAAGAGCAGGCTGCCGAAGTGCGTAAGGTAAAGCGCTCAGAGAGTGGAATGATTCAGGATCCCGTTACTTTAAATATTAATGCCACCGTAGGTGACGCTTTCCAGATCATGCGTGACCACAAAATTGGTGGAATACCAGTGATTGATACCGATGGGAAATTACAGGGTATCGTTACCAATAGGGATCTTCGTTTTCAGAAAGATATGGGTCTCCCAATTGCTGAGTTGATGACCAAAACAAATTTGGTGACGGCGCCAGAAGGAACTGATCTGATTCGGGCCGAGGAGATCTTGCACGATTACAAAATTGAAAAGCTGCCAGTTGTCGATAAAAATGGCATCTTGAAAGGCCTAATTACATTTAAAGATATTCAGAAATACAGACATTACCCTAATGCAGCTAAAGATGAGCATGGTCGCCTGCTAGTTGGTGCTGCGGTAGGCGTTACGCCGGATACCATAGAGCGGGTGGATGCCTTGGTAAAAGCAGGAGTAGACGTGGTAACCATTGATACGGCACATGGCCACTCATTGGGCGTTATCAATAAGCTGAAAGAGGTAAAAGCAGCCTACCCGAATCTGCAAGTGATCGTGGGTAATATCGCCACAGGACAGGCCGCTAAGGATTTGGTAGAAGCTGGAGCAGACGCTGTAAAAGTGGGTATTGGTCCAGGATCTATTTGTACTACCCGGATCATTGCTGGCGTAGGTGTTCCGCAATTATATGCGGTATATGAAGTGGCCAAAGCATTGGAAGGAACGGGGGTGCCATTAATTGCCGACGGTGGTATAAAACAAACGGGTGATATCGCAAAAGCGATCGCAGCCGGGGCTAGTACCATCATGGCAGGTTCTCTATTTGCGGGGGTAGAAGAAGCCCCTGGCGAAACGATTATATACGAGGGTCGGAAATTTAAATCCTACCGTGGAATGGGCTCTGTAGAAGCGATGGAAAAGGGTTCTAAGGATCGTTACTTCCAGGACGTAGAAGAGGATATTAAAAAATTGGTACCAGAAGGTATTGTAGGTCGTGTTCCGGTCAAAGGAACATTGGCAGAGGTGGTATATCAATATATTGGTGGCTTGCGCGCATCTATGGGTTACTGTGGTGCTAAGAATATTGAGCGTTTGAAAGAAGCACAATTCGTCAAAATCACAGGTGCTGGTTTACGGGAATCGCATCCACATAATATTCAAATCACGAAAGAAGCGCCAAACTATAATAGTCGTGGATAAGGTTTTTCTCTATTAGATAATGGATCCCGCTCTGAAAGGAAGCGGGATTTTTTATTTTTGCTAGTTGACCATCAGAGCGTTGATGTCTGTATTGGCTTGATGGCCTGCGTAATCTATAACGTTTTTACTTACTAATTAGAGGGTTAGTTTGCTGGAGGAGGATCGCTGTATTTGTGTAGTTCACAAAAAATGAATACATTGCTAATAGAGCGTTCAAATCATAATGTTCATTAAATTTTAGAAACTATGGGTAAAGGTGATAAGAAAACTAAAAAAGGAAAAATCATTGCAGGGTCTTATGGAAGAAGTAGACCCGGAAAAAGGACAGAAGGGCGAAAGCCTTCAGATACAACTGCTAAGCCAGTAGAAGAATAATAATAAGGGGAGAACATTTCGTTCTCCCCTTATTATTATATTGAATAAGTAGCACGTGTTTATTGTGCAGCAGCAAACCATGCCGCCACTTCTTCTTTCGAAGGCATTGACAGATCCAATTTCAATTTTTTGCGCATCCCGCCCAAGTCGTTAAAGACTTTATTAGGATTCGCTTCTTTCAATGACTCAATGGTTTCAAAACCCATTTTTTGCAAAACAGGTACCCAGCCAGCTGGAATTCCCAATGCCGCAAACTCTTCTTCCGTAGATACCTTACTTATTTTTTCTGGGCGCATTTGAGGGAAAAACAAGACTTCTTGAATCGAAGCGTTATTGGTTAGAAACATGATCAAACGATCCATTCCAATTCCTAGGCCCGAGGTAGGCGGCATGCCATACTCCAACGCCCGTAGAAAGTCCTGATCAATAAACATAGCCTCGTCATCACCTTTCTCCGAAAGGGTTAGTTGATCTTCAAAACGCGCGCGCTGATCGATTGGATCATTCAGCTCCGAATAGGCATTGGCAATCTCTTTACCGCATACCATCAATTCGAATCGCTCCGTCAACTCCGGGTTATCCCGATGTTTTTTTGTTAGTGGCGACATTTCGATAGGGTAATCGGTGATGAATGTCGGTTGGATAAAATTACCTTCACATTTCTCTCCAAAAATCTCGTCGATCAATTTACCTTTTCCCATGGTGTCGTTTACAGCGATTCCCATTCCGCGGGCAGCTTCGCGAAGTTCTTCTTCCGATTTTCCAGAGATATCGAAACCAGTGAACTGTTTGATGGCATCCGTCATGGTAACGCGTACAAATGGCGCTTTGAAGTCAATTGTCTGCTCACCAAAAGTGGCTTTAGAAGTGCCATTTACGGCGATAGCACAATGCTCCAATAATTTCTCGGTGAAGTTCATCATCCAATGGTAATCCTTGTAAGCCACATAGATTTCCATGACCGTGAATTCTGGATTGTGCGTGCGGTCCATACCTTCGTTGCGGAAGTTCTTGGAGAACTCATATACGCCATCAAAACCACCAACAATCAGACGTTTCAAATACAATTCATTGGCAATACGTAGATAAAGTGGGATATCTAGGGCATTATGATGGGTCACAAATGGGCGTGCAGCGGCTCCGCCTGGTATGGATTGCAATACCGGAGTTTCTACTTCCATATAACCTGCATCATTGAAAAACTGACGCATAGCACTATATAATTTGGTGCGCTTTACAAAGGTTTCTTTGGTTTGCGTATTCACAATCAAATCCACGTACCGCATACGGTAACGTTGCTCTGGATCGGTGAATGCATCATATATCTTGCCTTCTGCTTCTTTGACGATAGGTAGCGGACGCAAGGCTTTGGTGAGTACTTTCAATGCTTGCACATGAATACTGATTTCGCCGGTTTGCGTGGTAAACACGTATCCTTGTATCCCGACGATGTCGCCAATATCTAGCAGTTTTTTGAATACGGTGTTGTATAAGGATTTATCTTCTCCGGAGCAAATATCATCGCGCTTCACATACGCCTGGATACGGCCGGTAGAATCTTGAAGCTCTACGAACGATGCGCTGCCCATAATGCGGCGGCTCATAATGCGTCCTGCAAAACTAATATTCTTGTAGTTTAACTTATCTCTTTCGTAATTCTCCGTGATATCGGCTGCGGTTACATTGACCTCAAACTCCTCCGCAGGATAAGGGTTTATACCTAAATCGATGATACCCTGAAGATTTTGCCTGCGTTGCTGTTCCTGTGCGGAAAGTGCCATATTATTTCTATTTCTTATTTTTAACCTAGTGCAAATTTAGAAAATTTAAGGGTTTTTTTGGCTTAAAATTGCTTTGTATGGCTACTCGGGTTAGCCTAAAACATAGAGCAATAATATTTGTTCAAAATATTTGAATATATATAGAGAATACGTTAACTTTGCACCTCAATTATTGAGTATACAAGTAATCATAAGATAAAATGAAAAAAGATTTGCATCCATCAAACTACAGATTAGTTGTTTTTAAAGACATGTCTAACGACTACTCTTTCATTACAAAATCCTGTGTAGATACTAGAGAAACGACCACTTGGGAAGATGGGAACGAGTATCCATTGGTCAAATTGGAGATTTCTCATACCTCACACCCATTTTATACTGGTAAAATGAAATTGGTTGATACGGCTGGACGTATCGATAAATTCCGTAGCCGTTACAACAAGAAGTAATCTTCTGGCACGACATATTTATACATATACGAGTCTCGACCGATAAGGTCGAGACTTTTTTTTATGCCGTTACCAAGCCAATAAAGAGTGCATCTCTGGGATGATGTACGAGCTCTGCGTTAGTTTTGTATCTTTACCCTATGATCGACGCTATTTTTCTATTTGATGATGCGGCCTGGCGAAAACAGTTATTGCCGCTCGTGGCTACTCGTCCGGTGTCTGATTTGAGAGTCGGAATTTATACGATCGCGCAGAAATGGTCTTTACTTACCAATGGTCGATCCATTTCATACCTCACTGTAGATTATTTGCGCGAGAAATACACAAAAGCATCGCAATACCCTGATTCCGCATACGTCATAAAAGGAAATGTTATACCCGATAGGGAGCTTGTGGAGCGGGTGAATAATTTGCCAATCGGCTCTGTATTGATGAAAGACGGAGAATGGATTGCCTGTCATGCTTTGAATTTGAGCAATTTCACAGAGGCAATAGTATCTGCTTTTACTGTTGTAGGCTTTGACGGATCTATTGTAAGTATAGAGCACCCGGAAGATATTTATCTCACGAATGCGGGCGAGATTAATTCGGACTTGGTACATGGTCAGCATGCTGCTAATGCGGTCTCTTTGCCAGAAGGAAATACATTATACGGCAATCAACTCTTTTTAGAGGGGACACCATCGTTTCGCGGTGTGTCAATTCATACAGAAGAAGGGCCCGTTTACATTGGAGCAGGCGTTGTGATTGAAGATGGTGTGTATATCAAAGGGCCGGTAGCGATATGTGCTGGCGCCCGAGTGAAGACCGGAGCTCGTTTGTATCCCAACGTAACCATAGGGCCAGGAGCTACTGTTTGCGGTGAAATAAATAATACGGTTATCTGGGGAAATTCTGCTAAAGGACATGAAGGTTATCTGGGTTGTGCCGTCATTGGTGAGGGATGTAATTTAGGGGCAGGTACTTCCAATTCCAACCTACGAAACGATTGGAAGAATGTTCGCTTGTATGATTATTCATCCGAAAATTATCGGGATACGGGGTTGCTGAAATGCGGACTTATTATGGGCGATTTTGCTATGGCCGCGATACATACACGGTTTACAACCGGTACGGTGATTGGAGTGGGAGCACAGCTGGCCTTGTCGCGATTTATTCCCAAATTTGTGCCTGACTTTCTCTGGCTTACCGACGAGCGATCCGAAGCCTATCAGTTGGATAAGTTTATTGCCATGTTAGTACGTAGAGATGCTAAAAAAATTAATACGATGAATCTTGTGGATTCACGTATATTTGAGTGTCAGCATGCTTTAACAGAAAATTTAAGAAAAAAATATTTATATAGTTTATCAAAATAAAAATTATGCGTAAGAATATCGTTGCAGGAAACTGGAAAATGAATTTAGACTATGAGCAGGGTGTTAGTCTGTTCTCAGAAATTGTGAACATGGTGAAGGATGAAGTAGTGGGTTCCCAAGAAGTAGTGGTATGTAGTCCGGCTATTCATTTATCTAGTATTGCAAAACTTTCTTCCGGTGTCAACAATGTACACATTGGTGCACAAAACATTCATGAAGCAGAGTCAGGCGCTTATACTGGAGAGATTTCTGCTTCACAGGTGAAATCTGTTGGCGCCAATCATGTGATATTGGGACACTCTGAGCGTCGTGCTTTTTTTAAAGAAACTGATGCCCTGTTGGCAGAGAAAGTAAACGCAGCATTGAAACATCAGTTGACTCCGATCTTTTGTATTGGTGAGACGAAAGAAGAGCGTGAATCAGGACGTTTTTTTGACGTGATCAAAACACAACTAGAAGCGGGTTTATTCCATCTGTCTGCGACCGATTTCGAGCGCGTTGTATTGGCATATGAGCCGGTATGGGCTATCGGTACAGGGTTAACAGCTTCGCCGGAGCAAGCACAGGAAGTGCATGCATTTATCCGCAAAACTGTAGCAGAGCAATATGGAGAGGCTATTGCTGAAGATACATCCATTCTATACGGTGGAAGTTGTAACCCATCTAATGCACAAAATTTGTTTTCACAGAAAGACATCGATGGAGGCCTTATTGGTGGCGCATCGTTGAAATCGCGTGACTTCTTGGATATCGCGAAGGTATTCAATGCTTAATATTATATGAAATATACATCAGTCACTTTTTCTTCCTCTACTATCGAGGATTGGCAAAAGGATCTACTGATCGCTGAATTAGGAGATATAGGCTACGATACGTTTGAATATACGACCGACGGATTTGTAGCCTATATTCCGGCAGCTAATCTAGATATCCCCGCATTAGAGAGTCTATTGGTTCGCGAGGCAGAAGGGTATGAGGTAGATTACGAAGTTCAGGAGGTGGAGGAACAGAATTGGAATGTGCTGTGGGAAAGCAATTTTCAACCTATTACGGTAGACGGACGTTTGTACGTACGTGCTACTTTTCATACCCCACAACCTCAGTATGAATATGAGATTGTAATCGATCCGAAGATGTCTTTCGGTACTGGGCATCACCAGACCACGGCTATGATGCTTTCTTACATCTTAGACGCCGACTTGGACGGAAAAGCAGTGCTGGATATGGGATGTGGTACCGGTATTTTAGCCATTGCCGCAGCCAAACGTGGCGCTAGTTCTATTCTTGCGGTAGATTACGATGAGATCTGTGTGAGTAGTGTGGCGGAAAACAGTGCACTAAATGAGATTACTAAGATTGAGGCCGCGTTGGGTTCTCAAGAACAGATCGCCGGTAAATCTTTTGATGTAATCTTGGCTAATATTAATCGGAATATTCTACTGGATCAGTTAGAAAGCTACAGCGAGAGCTTATCGTCTGATGGGAAACTGTACATTTCAGGTTTTTACGAGGGCGAGGATTTAGACATTTTAAAACAAAAGGCGCAATCGGTTGGTTTGGTCTTTAATGACCAGAAGGTGTTAGATCGTTGGTGTTCTGCGATGTTTGTAAAAAATAGCTAGATAGGATAGGAAAAGGATATGCGCGTACATTTTATAGCGATAGGCGGCAGTATCATGCACAACTTAGCCATTAATCTGGCTGAGCAAGGGCATCAAGTCACCGGATCAGATGATCAGATCGTGGAGCCCTCTAAATCACGTTTGGAAAAAGCCCATCTTTTCCCAAAGGAATTGGGATGGTTTCCTGATCAAATTACGGAAGAGCTGGATGCTATTATTTTGGGTAAACATGCCTCAGAAGATAATTCAGAGCTGAAAAAAGCACGGGAATTGGGGGTGAAGATTTATTCATACCCTGAATTTGTGTACGAGCAAAGCGTGAATAAAACACGTGTAGTCATTGCTGGCACTTATGGCAAAACGACCGTCACGAGCATGATTATGCATGTGTTGCGACAGATGGGCGTCGAATTTGATTATTTAGTAGGAGCACATCTGGAGGGATTTGATTCTCTGATAAAGCTGACCAATACGAGTCCTTTAATCATTATCGAAGGAGATGAGTATTATGCATCTACGTTGGATAATCGTTCTAAATTTCACCTGTACCGCCCTAATATTGCTTTAATTACCGGGATTGAATGGGATAGCTTTCGCACAGTTATATCCAGCGAAGATTATTTCCAGCAGTTTCGTAAGTTTATCGAAAGCATCACTCCAAAAGGAACGTTGATTTATAATAAAGACAACGCCAGTTTGCATCAAATCTTGGAAGAGACCAAAGATTTAAAAATCAATAGACACGGCTACAAATTACCAGATTATAGCATCAATAAAGGCGTTACGTCGGTATCTGTTTGTGGACACGAGTACCCGTTAAAAGTTTTTGGTAAGCACAACCTGTCGAATATTGTGGGTGCGTATACGGTATGCGAATGGCTTGGTGTGAAACGAAAAGAGTTTTATCATGCAATACAAGACTTTAAAAGTTCCATCCGTTATTTGGAGTTTGTTGCCAGTGGTAATGGGAGCGTGGTGTATCAGGATTTTGCACATAGCCCATCGAAGGTGAAATCTAGCATTCATGCTATCAAAGAGCAATTTCCTGCCAAAGCACTGGTTACTTTCATCGAGCTGAATCCTTATGATGCTATCGAAGATGATATTATGAAACAGTATCAGCATAGTATGCAAGAGTCGGATCACGCAGTCGCTTTTGTTAATATAAATTCATATAAAGAAAAAAATATTACCACCAATCTTTTAGAGCACAATCTTGCTAAAGCGTTTGATCACCCATCTTTCCACATTATCAGCGATATAGGTGAGCTAGAATCCTTTTTGGAATCTTTTCGTTCTAATGGGTATAACTTGCTTTTTATGAGTTCAAACACCCATAATGGGGTCAATATGGCTAGTTTGGCAGATAAATTTTTGAAAGAGACGTAGAATTTCCTTATTTTATTTCTGCGTTTTATGTTTTTTAGTTAAATTTGCTCTATCTGCTATAAACAAAAGAGTACAAAATTTATCTATGAACACATTAGGAAAAAAAATTAGACTATTAAGACATCAGCGAGGCTGGAGTCAAGAAGATGTAGCCAAGAGACTAGACATCTCTATTCCGGCGTTTTCAAAAATCGAAACTGGTATCACCGATGTTAACCTTTCTCGTTTAAATCAAATAGCAAACCTTTTCGAGCTTAGTCTTGTATTGTTGCTATCTGACGCCGATTCGGAAGAAAGTAAAGGTGTTCAGGAGGAGATGAAAGAATTGGGAAAAAGACTGCAAACACGTGAGCTAGAAGTGATCGAATTGCAGAAGAAAGTAATTGATCTTTATGAGCAACTACATAAAAGATAAAATTTTTAAATAGAAAAGACAGGCTAATTTAGCCTGTCTTTTCTAGAAGCATTTGGTGTTTGCTAGTAAACCATTAAAAATTGTCGTCGTCGTCGAAATCGTCATCACCAACCACATCTAATCCTTCAATATCCAAGTCATCGTCGAACTCATTATCGTCGTCTTCGGGTCCGTCGAAGTTGAATAACTTCTCATCTTCTAAAAAGCTTTTTTCCATCGTTTCCATCACGTTTTCCATTGAGCAGGTATGTCTTTTTTTTTGTAAAAATATATAAGAAAAATAGATTTAACCAGTTTTTTACAAAAAAATATAATCTGAAAATCAGTTAGTTATCGATCTTTTTTTGCAGATGAATATGGAATGGCATTTTCTAGCACATAATGATACCAATGTGTGGGATTGGAGTTCACCCGTAAAAAATTAAACACTGCCTGATAGACATGTGACCACAAGGCTTGAGTACACTTAATACATGTATGTGCTATTGCTTAGCTATCTTAAGTGTTATTCTTACCATAGGATTACGTGGGAGCGATCGTAGATTAGTAATCAATCACCTGTACTTCCATCTGCTCTGGCATGGTGCGGAAATCGTAGACTTGGTTGCGTAATTGCGGTTCAAAGCCAGCTTCTTTGATCGACTCCTGAATAGAAGTAGACGTAAAACGATGCGGTGCACCGGCGGCTGAAACTACATTTTCTTCAATCATGATCGATCCGAAGTCATTTGCGCCAGCATGCAAACACAACTGTGCGGTGCGCTTACCGACTGTGAGCCAAGAAGCTTGAATATTTTTAATATTCGGCAACATAATCCGACTGAGGGCAATCATTCGTATGTACTCATCACCCGTCACATCATTGGTGATACCACGTAGGCGTTTCAGTAGCGTTCCATCATCCTGAAAAGGCCAGGGTATGAAGGCAACAAATCCGTAATGGCCTTCTGGTTTCTCTTGCTGCACTTCTCGTACCCATACGAGATGCTCAAAGCGTTCTTCAATTGTTTCAATATGGCCAAACATCATGGTTGCTGAAGTGGGCAGATTAATCTGGTGAGCAGCGCGCATCACATCCAACCATTCTTGTCCGCCACATTTTCCTTTAGATATTAACCGACGAACCCGATCATTCAAGATTTCTGCTCCGGCACCTGGCAAGGAGTCTAACCCAGATTCTTTGAGGGAACGCAGCACCTCAATATGCGATAGGTTTTCGAGCTTAGCAATATGGGCTATCTCAGGTGGGCCTAAAGAGTGTAAGCGCAGATTTGGATAAAGAGATTTGAGTTCTTTGAAAATATTAGCGTAAAAGGATAATCCTAAATCGGGGTGATGGCCACCTTGTAGTAGTAATTGATCTCCCCCAAATTTGAAAGTTTCTTCAATCTTTTGCTTATAGGTTTCGATGTCCGTAATATAACTATCGGCATGGCCAGGCCGGCGAAAAAAGTTGCAAAACTTGCAATTCGCAATACACACGTTTGTTGTATTTACATTGCGATCTATCTGCCAGGTGACTTTGCCATGCGGAACTTGAATTTTTCTCAATTCGTTAGCCACGTAAGCCAGGTCAGCAGTCGGGGCATTATGATAAAGAAAAACACCTTCCTCTTGCGTAAGGAAGTCAAACTTTAAGGCACGCTCTAATAAATTATTCACTTTCATCTAATAACAAAGATACAGGATTTTGGGGATAAGTAAAGAGCGTGCTTGCGGTACATATTAATTATGAACTCGTGCTGACAAGTAGTCTGTACGTTATAAAAAATCTCTTCTTTGATAGTGTATAATTTACACTATGGTTTTTATGTTGTGTATTTTTCCGTATCTTTAAAGACAAAAGTTTTTTTAATTATTTATCTCAAAACACATATGAGCCTAAAAGATTTTAAAGGTGTATTGACAGGAGATCAGGTACAAGAACTGTTCGAGAAAGCGAAGGAGCATAAATTTGCTTTACCTGCCGTTAATATTATTGGTACCAATTCATTGAATGCCGTGATGGAGACAGCAAAAGCTGTTAATTCTCCAGTGATTATTCAATTGTCTAATGGTGGCGCACAGTTCTATGCTGGAAAAACTGCTAATAACGATGATCTTAAAGCTTGCGTCTTAGGAGCTGTATCAGCAGCGCAGCATGTGCACTTATTGGCCGAGCACTATGGTGTGGCTGTTATCTTACATACCGATCACGCAGCAAAAAAATTATTGCCTTGGATCGACGGATTGCTAGACGCGGGTGAAAAATTCCATGCGCAACACGGCAAACCATTATTTTCATCTCATATGTTGGATCTTTCTGAAGAGCCTTTGGAAGAAAATATTGAAATTTCTGCAAAGTACCTAGCGCGTATGAAACCACTGGGTATGACGATCGAAATCGAGTTGGGTGTTACAGGTGGTGAAGAAGATGGTGTAGACAATACAGATGTAGACAGCTCTAAATTATACACGCAACCAGAAGAGGTAGCTTATGCTTATGAAGAGTTGTCCAAAATTTCAGACAAGTTTACGGTAGCGGCTGCTTTTGGTAATGTACACGGAGTATATAAACCAGGTAATGTGAAATTGCAGCCTGTGATCTTACATAATTCTCAAGAATTTATCCGTGATAAATTCAAGCTAGATGCGCAGAAACCAGTGAACTTTGTGTTCCATGGTGGTTCTGGATCTTCTCCTGAAGAGATTACAGAAGCGCTGTCTTATGGAGCGATCAAGATGAATATCGATACCGATATGCAATGGGCATTCTGGGATGGTGTACGTCAGTATGAATCTAAAAATCACGATTACTTACAAGCTCAGATTGGCAATCCAGAAGGAGCAGACTCTCCTAACAAGAAATACTACGATCCACGCGTTTGGTTACGTAAAGGTGAAGAAGCATTTGTTGCTCGGTTGAAACAAGCTTTCGAAGAGCTTAATGCTGTCAATTCTACCGACAAGCTATAAGCTACTAAAAATATATTCTGCTGATTTACAGTTAGGAATTAGGGAGACTTAAGAGCGTCTCCCTTTTTTATGCTATAAATTTCAAAATCTTTGGGCTTCCGCTAAACAATTTTATTCTAATTGATGTTTAGACATACGTAGACAACATAATTAGATCAAAAAATTACACCTTATGAGATCAAAATTTTATTTTTCGATGATTGCCATCTTTTGTGCAATTACCTTCGTACAACCTGTATTGGCAAACGATGCCCCTAATGCTAAAGAAGTGGTAGCTGACCCTGCTACTGAAGCACGTATTTCTGAGATTGAAACTCGCGTAAACGAGATCAAATCGATGGATCGTAGTAACATGACCAAAGCGGAACGTAAGGCCATGAAAAAAGAGTTGAAGGAGCTGAAAAAAGAATCAAAAGCGTTGGGTGGTGGAGTTTACCTTTCAGTAGGTGCAATTATCATCATTATCTTATTGTTGATTCTAATTCTATAATCAACGATTCTTTAATTTTTAGTAATAAAACGCCCCGATCATTCTCGAATGATCGGGGCGTTTTATTACTATATTGGGTTGCCTATTTATCGCTTATAGTTAAACCACTTGATCAATTCTTTGAAACTGGCTTTCTTTCCATACATCAAGATGCCTACGCGGTAGATGCGTGCGGCTACCCAGGTAGTCAGGAGGAAGCCAATTACTAATAATACGAACGACGTAACGATTTGCCAAAGTGGCACATCAAACGGAATTCGTACCAGCATGGCGATGGGTGATGTCAATGGAATAAAGCTCAGCCAGGTAGCAATCGAGCCATGTGGATCATTGATAATAACGCCAATTGATAAGGCATAAGCCAATAACAATGGCATCGTGATCGGCATCATAAACTGATTGGTTTCTGTTTCACTATCTACCGCGGATCCTACAGCCGCAAATAATGCACTATACAATAAGTATCCCGCTAAGAAAAATAGAAAGAAGCAAATCAATAACTCCGGAAAATCGATAGAACCTAAAGCAACTTGCAAATCAAAACCTCCCGCATTTTCAGCAATATCTATCTGTTCCATGCCGGGTCCGGTTTGCATCGCTGCGGTCATTTCTTTCGGATCGTCCATTAATAAAGAAGCAGCAGAGATCAGGCCTGCGCTCAGAATTACCCAAAGCAGAAACTGCGTCAATCCCACCAATCCAATTCCTACAATCTTGCCCATCATCAATTGAAAAGGCTTTACCGAAGAGATGATGACTTCCACAATTCTACTGGATTTTTCCTCAATAATACCGCGCATTACCTGAGTGCCGTATAAAAACAAGGATAGATACACCAGAAAAGCTAAGGCGATCGATATTACCATGGCGACGCGTGTGTCACTATCTTTAGTGTCACCGGTATCGGTTAACTCCTTGGCGGTGATACGGATATTGGAATCCAGGTCGCGAATCAACGCAGGATCAACGCCAAGCTCGCTGTATTGATGCGCCTGCAAAATACCGGTCAAATTGCTTTTTACTTCATTTTGCGTAGCCATATTAGGCTTGCCAGAAGATAAAAACTCAATTCGTTTGCTGGTGTAGAAGTCGGTCGGTATGATCAATATGTTGATATTGTCTTTTTTGCCTTTAATCTCCGAGATCTGCTCCTGCAACTCCACGTTGGATTTACTATACGTGATGTTTCGATTATTTTCGAGCTGCTCACCAATGCCACCTTGTTGGTCTAGTACAAACACTGTTGCATGGGTATCCTCAAAGCTCTTCTTGGTCAGGTAGAAAATCCCTGCATACATTGCGATAAAGAAAACGGGAACCAAAAAGGTTACCAACAAGAATGATTTTTTGCGTACGCGGGATAGGTATTCGCGTTGTATAATAAGTGATATTTTGTTCATGTCGGAAGCTTAAAACTTTTTAGTACTAGTGACCTGCTCGATGAAGATATCGTTCATAGAAGGTACAATTTCTAAAATCTGGTTAATGTTGATCTGAGGGATCAGAAATGATAATACGTCGTTCAAATTATAAGCCGGAGAGATCTGTATTTTGGCCGTATGCTCCCCGTCATCTTCTGCATTCTCCATCACGGTATATAACTCGCTGTTGCTATGTAGTGCTTCCAGTGAATCTTTAGGTGTATAGCTCAATCTGTAGGTTTGGTTTTTGTGACTCGCTTTGATTTCTTTGACTGCGCCGTCCAGGATTTTCTTCGACTTATTGATCAATGCAATGTGATCACATAACTCCTCTACCGACTCCATACGATGGGTGGAGTAGATAATCGTAGCTCCTTTTTTATTCAATTCTAAGATTTCCTCCTGTATAATTTGTGCATTAACCGGATCAAAGCCGGAGAATGGTTCATCCAAAATAATCAATTCTGGGTCGTGCAACACCGTCGCTACAAATTGAACTTTCTGCTGCATTCCTTTACTCAGGTCTTCTACTTTCTTTTTCCACCAGCTCTCGATTTCCAGCTTTTCGAACCAAAATTTAATCTTCTTCTTTGCCTCTTCTTTCGACAAACCTTTCAACTGCGCCAGGTAGATCATTTGCTCACCGATTTCCATCTTCTTGTACAAACCGCGTTCCTCTGGCAAATAACCTATCCGGCTAATATGCTTTGGCTGTAGGCGTTCGCCGTGAAGGAAAATCTCGCCAGCATCTGGCGCGGTGATTTGATTAATGATACGTATCAAAGAAGTTTTTCCAGCGCCATTTGGCCCTAATAGACCAAATATTTGCCCCTCGGGCACGAAAAGAGAAACATCGTCCAACGCGCGATGGTTGGCGTATTGCTTTACAATGTTGCGAATGTCTAACATGGATAAGATTGGTTTTTTCGAGGTGTAAATTACTCAAAAAAAATCAGCGTGCGCGATATTTTTCAAGATACAGGCCAGCCAACTAGGCATTCTCCCGATTTCGTGGATAAATGCTACCTTTGCGTATGTTGATCAAAACCGCAGAGTTCATCTGCAGCAATACACAAATTGATAAATTACCAGTGGCTAATAAGCCAGAGTATGCCTTTATTGGTCGGTCCAATGTGGGAAAGTCTTCTCTTATCAACGCGATAACAGGCCGTAAGCATTTGGCAAAGACCTCTCAAAAGCCAGGAAAGACGCAGCTAATTAATCATTTCGTCATTAACGATAATTGGTATCTTGTCGATCTTCCAGGTTATGGCTTCGCTCAGACATCGAAAAAAAATCGCGCGGACTGGGAGAAATTCATTAGAGCGTATCTTACCAAACGCGAGACCTTACAATGTGTATTTGTACTGATCGATAGCCGCCATGAACCACAGAAAATTGACCTTGATTTCGTCTACTGGCTGGGTGAAAATGGACTTCCTTTCATGTTGGTATTTACCAAAGCGGATAAAAATTCTGGTGTAAAATCTGATCAAAATATTGCCAAATTTCGACGTGCTTTAAAGCAGTGGTTTGAAGAAATTCCGACGCACTTCCTCACCTCTTCAGAAACCAAGATAGGCTGTGATGAATTGTTGAAGACCATTGGTGATATTAATGAAAAATTCGTGTTGCCGGCATAAATATGAAAAAGTACTTATCCCTTGTGCTTTTTGCACACAGTATTTTCGCGCTGCCCTTTGCTATAATTGGTTTCTTCTTGGCGGTGTCGATGGGCTTGTTCCATTTCGACTGGTTATTGTTCGCCCTTATGTTGGTATGTATGGTGACGGCTCGCAATGCTGCGATGGCTTTTAATCGTTATCTGGATCGTGATATCGATGCGCTAAATGCACGTACGGCAGTGCGCGATATACCGGCAGGGCGTGTAGCTCCGCAAGAGGCACTTCGTTTTACGATTATCAATTGTGTCGTCTTCGTCCTCGCTACGTATTTCATCAACCCGCTCTGTTTGTTTTTAGCTCCAATAGCACTTTTTGTGGTATTATTCTATTCCTACATGAAGCGGATATCTCCTTTATGCCATCTCGTACTCGGATTGGGCTTAGGATTGGCACCCGTAGGGGCATATCTTGCTGTGGCAGGGCAGTTTCACATTGTTCCGATTTTCTACGGCTTAGCCGTACTGACTTGGGTAAGTGGTTTTGATATTATTTATGCCTTGCAAGATGAGTTGTTTGATCGGGAACAAGGGCTACATTCTATTCCGGCACGGTTTGGTGCTGCCAAAGCATTGCAGATCTCCACATTACTGCATGTTCTTTCTTTTGTATTCGTTTTGCTGCCTTTATTTTATTTACCCGTAAGCTGGCCTTATTATGTAGGGCTAGCTTGTTATGGCGGGTTGCTGATTTATCAGCACCGTATTGTGAGTCCGACGGATTTAAGCAAAGTAGATCGTGCCTTTATGACTACCAATGGTATCGCCTCCGTGGTATTTATGTGCTGTTTCTTGTTGAATTTATGGGTAATAGGATAAGCGTATAAAAAGATATATAAATTAAACAGGGCAATCCGCTTCGGATTGCCCTGTTTAATTTATTGCCAACCGCCACCGACGCCTCCTAAAAAGGATATTGAAGCAAAAAAATCCGTCATTGCGAGGAAGTATGACGTGGCAATCTAAATCTTTAAGAACATAAGATTGCTTCGTCGTCGTTCCTCCTTCTCGCAAAGACGTTCCCGTCTCGCATACCGGATTGCCCTGTTTAATTTATTGCCAACCCCCACCGAGCGATCGATACAGATCTACTAAGGCATTGTATTGGGATTTCTGCGATTCTATTAATTCAAATTTTGATTCGAGTACATCTCGCTGCGTGGTCAATACCTCCATATAATCTGCGTGTGCTGCGCTAAACAGGTCATTTGCAATCTGTATAGATTCATTGAGCACATTTACCTGCCGATTTTTGTACCGAGTGCCAGCCACCGCATTGTGGTATTTAGATAGCTGATTGGCCACTTCCACATAGGCGTTCAACACCGTTTGTTCGTATTCAAATACCGATTGAATCTGTTTGGCATTTGCGGTGAGATAATCTGCCTGAATCGCCTTCTTGTTTACCAGTGGAGCCATTAGATCTCCCGCGAGCGAATACACTAAGGATTGAGGCGTTTTCAACAGATATGCTGGGTTGAAAGCCTGGTATCCAATGTGGGCAGATATGCTTAATGATGGGTAGAATCTTGCTTTTGCCACCTTCACATCCAAATCGGCGGCAGCCATGCTGAGTTCTGCCTGCCGTACATCGGGGCGATTTTCCAGCAGCTGAGCCGGCAGCCCAGCATCCAAGGCCGATAAGGTGTTTTCATCAAACTCGGCGGTTGTTCTTTCAATATGTTGCGGAAAACGCCCGGCAAGGTAGTTGAGCTTGTTCTCAGTTTCGAGCAGTCGCTGATCTATTTCAAATTGTAAACTCTGGGTTTTCAGTAATTCAGCTTCGAACTTTTTTACCGCCAATTCTGTCACTCGCGTGGCCAGCTTCTGCACTTTGGCGGTTGCCAAAGCATTCTCTTGCAACGTAATATTCTGTTGCAAGATGATGCGTTGCTGATCTAAGGCGAGCAACTCGTAATAACTATTGGCAATCTCTGCTACAAGATTCGTAATCATAAAATTCTTGCCTTCTACTGTAGACAGGAAGCGCAACTGTGCTGCCTTGCTCGCATTATGTAGTTTGTGCCATACATCAATCTCCCAATTGGCAAATAATGCCGCGCCAAAATCGGGCATAGGATCTGGATTTTCCTTTCCATTTCTGATTTCCACTTCTCGTTCCAATGCACCTAAAGGCGTGTTGGCGCTACGCTTTTCTACGCCCGCTCCACCTCGCACCCCTACAAAAGGCATGTATTCTCCTTTGCGTGCCAATACCTCATTTCCAGAGATCGCAATTTCTTGTAGCATAATATTGAGTTCTTGGTTATGTTGCAGCGCGGTGTCTATGATTTGTACGAGATGCGGATCGTTGAAATACTTATTCCAGTGCAAATCTGCGATATTCTGCGTGGAGTCGGCCCGCGTATAGGCCATCGGTAAATCTGCCGTGGACGCGTGTTTTTCGATAATCTTTGGCGTGCTGCAGCTGCTTGCGAAAGCCGATGCTGCCAGTACGACGCTATATAATAAGGTTGTTCTTTTCATTAGTTTTCAATTTTTTCGAGCAAAGGCATTTCTTCCTCGTCTTTGATAAGTTTCCGTTTGTTGGCAATCGTTCCGAAGACGAAATAGAGCCCTGGAACAATGATTACGCCGAATACAGTACCTAGGAGCATTCCACCTGCGGCGGCTGCACCGATGGTGCGGTTTCCGATGGCACCCGGCCCATGCGCCATCACCATCGGAATCATGCCAGCGATAAAAGCAAACGAAGTCATCAAGATGGGACGAAAACGCACGCGTGCGCCCATAACAGCGGCACGGTAGATCGACAGACCTTCCGCATGCTTTTGCATCGCAAACTCGACAATCAATACCGCATTCTTACCTAGCAACCCCACGAGCATGACTAAACCCACCTGCGCATAAATATCATTGGCTAAGCCCATCACTTTCAGTAATAAAAAAGTACCAAATATCCCGGCCGGTAAAGAAAAGATCACCGATAAAGGAATAATAAAACTTTCGTATTGGGCTGCCAGTACCAAATACACGAATCCAAGTACCACGACAAAAATATAGATGGCTTCATTGCCGCGTGCGGCTTCATCTTTCGTTAATCCTTCCCAACCAATATCATATCCTCGTGGCAAGGTTTGCGCTGCCACTTCATTAATCGCCTGAATGGCTTCTCCAGTACTATATCCTGCTGCAGGTTCGCCTTTAATAGCCGATGAAGGATACATATTATACCGCGTAATCTCATTTAGCCCTTGCGTTTTATGCATCGTCATAAACGAAGAGTAGGGCACCATTTCATCTCTGTTATTCTTTACATACAGCTTCATGATATCATCAGGTAAAGCACGGTACTCCGGTGAAGCTTGCACATATACTTTGTAAAACGTACCAAAGCGGATAAATCCTTGTTCGTAAGTACTACCAATCAAAATCGATAGGTTGTTCATCGCGTTTTCGATATTTACCCCTTTTTGCATGGCGGCTTCATTGTCGATCTCCAATTCGTATTGAGGGTAGTTGGCAGAAAAGAAGGTAAACAAGCCGGTCAATTCTTTTCGTTTGCCCAATGCGGCCATAAAATCATTATTTACCTGCTCTAGCTCTTTGTAATCGTCCGAATTGGTCTTATCTAAGAGGCGAAGAGAAAAGCCGCCTGCCGCACCATAACCCGGCACCGCTGGTGGGCCAAAAAACTCAATATTAGCGCCTGCAATATTCTTGGTGTGCTCTTCCAGCTGTTCGATGATCTCAGGTACGCTGTGTGTGCGTTCCGACCAATCTTTGAGCTCAATCAGACAGGTGCCCGCATTAGAGCCACGGCCTTCCGTCAGAATTTCATATCCTGCTAATGCGGTCACGGATGCAACACCATCCACATGTTCGGCTGCCTTTTGTAATTGTCTAGCCAGGTCATTCGTTCGTTCCAGTGTAGATCCCGGAGGAGTTTGTACAACCGCGTAAATCATCCCTTGATCTTCATTGGGAATGAAACCAGAAGGAAGCGTTCTCGAGATACCAAAAATACCGACAGCAAATGCGGCCAATAGGGAAAAGGTGATGACACGACGGTTGACAATCTGCTTTAAAAATAGAGCATAGCGTACATTTAGCCGATCGAATTTCTTGTTGAATACCGCTAGAAATTTCTCGATGATATTGAGCTTGACTTTCTTGCCTTGATGTGGCTTTAAGAGCATAGCACATAGCACCGGGGTGAGCGTCAACGCTACGAAGCCCGAAATTACGATCGAACAGGCCATGGTGATGGCAAACTGACGAAAGAATACACCGACTGGCCCAGTCATAAATGCGACCGGCACAAATACAGCAGTCATTAATAAGGTAATTGCGATGACTGCTCCACTGATCTCCTTGATGACTTCTACTACTGCTGGATAGGGACGGAGGTGTTTTTCGTGCATCTTCGCATGCACGGCCTCCACTACCACAATGGCATCATCCACCACCACACCGATCGCTAGCACCAGTGCAAATAGCGTAATGAGATTGATGGTGAGTCCAAATGCTTGCATAAACATAAATGCACCGATCAAGGAAACAGGGACAGCAATAATTGGGATTAAGGTAGAGCGCCAATCGCCTAAGAACAGGTACACCACGAGCGCTACTAAGACGAAAGCTTCGCCCAGCGTGTGCACCACTTTATCAATAGATGCATTCAAAAAATTGGATACATCATACGTGATTTTGTAATCCATCCCAGGGGGGAAGGAAGACGCTTTGATCTCTTCCAGCTTACTTTTTACTTCCTTGATGACCTCGTTGGCATTGCTGCCGTAATTTTGCTTTAGGGTAATGGATGCAGAAGGCAACCCATCGAGGTTGGAGTAAATATCATAAAATTCACTACCTAATTCCACTGTTCCAATATCTTTCAACTTGAGGCTTTCGCCTTCCGGATTGGATCGGATAATGATGTTTTCGTATTGATCCGTCTTATTGTACCGACCTTTATACGTGAGCACATATTCCAAGGATTGGGAACGTTTGCCCGTACTTTGCCCGAGGCGACCGGGTGTTCCGATGATGCTCTGTTGGCTCATTGCTTCCATCACTTCATCGGTAGAGATATTATAGGCACGCATGCGGTCTGGATTAAGCCATATGCGCATGGCGTAAATACGGCTTCCCAGAATTTTGGCACTACCCACCCCATTCAGACGGGCGATTTCTGGGATTACATTGACGTTCGCAAAATTGTACAAAAATTTCTGATCGGCATTCGGATCCTTACTGTATACGTTTACATACATCAGCATGTTGGGCGAGGTGTAGCTCACGACTAAGCCTTCACGCTGTACCAGCTCTGGGAGGCGGTTTGTGACCTGCTCAATACGCGTTTTGACATTGACCATCGCCTGACTAGGATCCGTTCCCAGATCGAAATATACCATGATCGTTGCTTCACCGGCACTGGTGGCGTCCGAGGTCATGTATTTCATGCCGGGTGCGCCGTTGATGGATTTTTCCATGGGGATCAATACCGATTCGGTCAATACGTTGGCACTAGCACCTGGATAGGCAATATTCACCACCACCACCGGCGGGGCAATATCAGGAAATTGGGAAATGGGAAGTGTGCCGATAGCCAAGAGACCGAGGAACACAATCACTATAGAGAGGACGATGGCAAGCACCGGCCGTTTTATAAATTTTTCAAACATGTCTTACAATACTTTAAGATGCACCTAATTATTTACTCGCTGGCCAACGTTAGTTTGCTGAACGCGACGCGAGGATCTTCATAGTCGACGACCACTTTATCCCCATCCTGCACTTTACGGATACCGTCCAGCAGGATTTTTTCCTTTCCAGTCAGTCCGGATCCGACGATAAATAAATCTGGCATTTCCGCTTTTATTTGGATAGGGGTAAGCTTCACCTGATTATCTGCATTGATCACATATACATACCGTTTGTCCATGATCTCGAAGCTGGCCTTTTGCGGGATGATCACGGCATGTGGTATAGGTACTGCCATCAAGATAGTGCCCGTTTGTCCGTTTCTCAGGATGTTTTTTGGATTGGGAAATGTAGCTCTAAAGGCAATGTTTCCCGTTTCGTTATTGAAGTCAGCTTCAATTGTTTCCACTTTACCAGAGTTTTCAAACACTTTTTGATTGGCTAGAAAAAGCTGCACCTGATCAAGGTTGTGTTCGCTGGCGTTGCTTTTATAATTCAGGTACTCGGCTTCCGGTACATTGAAATACACCCACATTTGGCTGTTGTCTGATAGGCTGGTCAGTAGATCGCCCTCATCGACCAGACTTCCTAAGCGAAGGTTCAAGTGATCTACAAAACCGTCGTATGGAGCGGTGATACGCGTAAATTGCAGGTGCGTTTTGGCGAGTTCCATCTCTGCCTCGGCACGCTTGTATTTTGCCTTGGCTAAAGCCAGTTCATTGGCAGAAACGACATTTTTGTCGAACAGGGTTTGTGCATTGAGTACTTCTATGCGTGTGGTTTCCAACTCTGCTTCGGTTTTATGAAATTCTGCATTATATACGTTGGGCATGATTTGGAACAGTAGCTGTCCTTTGTGCACGTATTGGCCCTCGTCCACAAAAATCTTTTCCAGGTATCCACGCTCTTGAGAGCGGATTTCTATATGGCGTATGGATCGGATCTGACTGACGTATTGTTTGGTAATAGTCGTGTCTTGTACCAGCGGGGATGTGGCTGTATAGTGGCCTTCTTCTTTGGTATGGGTTTGGTGCTGCTGGCAAGATGTCGCCATGCATAGCGATAAGATGCTATACAGAAAGATGTTTATTTTCATATTAGAGATATGATGATTTTAATCACGGATTGATTTAATAAGATTAACTAGGGGGAGGTGTGGTGTTGCGAAAGCGCACAAAAGCAGCAGCTGTACGTAGGCCGTACACCACAAAATAGCTGACTGCAATCCATGCAGGGCAGCAGATCTCCAGAAAGGAGCCGGTAAGAATGTTAAATTCGGAAGTCTTGGAATAGGATGTACCGTTCGGTACGAACAGCCAATTGATTGGCAATGTGTTTCGTATAACTTGGTAAACAAGTTATTGCTGCAGTAGGGTTGCTATAGTACCACCTTGGGTGAAAGCCCTGCTGTGCTAAGCGATCGGGTTGCGGTGCCGATTCGTCTTTTTTGACAGATATTTCTTCTATTTGTTCAAGCGCTTGATCTAGCGCGTGATGTGAAGAAGAGCTAGTGGAAAATAAATGATGGCGTGAAGCGGGTGTTACAGCGCCGTTGGTAGACGAGGCTGAAATTAGTTCGGATTGTAAACGTGCAGGAGTTATCGTGCGAAGTCTATCTGGCGCAGTCTGGCCCGACACCGATAATATGGTGATCATCCACAACCCTACGAGGGTCAACAGCCGACTAATACGCGTTTCCATGCCGGGCAAATGTAAAAAAAAGTCGTAATACGTCGTGTTAATTTTTTATTAATATTTACAAACAGGCAGTGAATTTTTTTCAATCTCTTCTACACTTAACTAATTATTCTAAGACAGTCGTGTCATTGTGCTATAAAATGACGTAATAGCAAGAACTAGTTGCGCGATCGAGCTTGGTAATTGATGATTAGTTGTCAAGTTTTGTCCTTATTATTAACTTTTCCGACAAAATTCCCTAATTATATTGGCAATGCGTTCTAAAAACGTTTTCTTTGCAAGAATCTAAAGAGGCATTAATGGCGAAGAATTTATTGATAGTAGAGTCCCCTGCAAAGGCTAAGACGATTGAAGGTTATTTAGGTAAAGATTTCCTGGTAAAATCTAGCTATGGACACATCCGGGATTTAGTAAAAACCGATGATGCTATCGATACCGCCAATAAGTTTGAACAACGATACGAAGTTCCCTCCGATAAGAAAGCCGTTGTCAGCGAATTAAAAAAACTGGCAAAGCAAGCAGAGACCGTTTGGCTAGCGTCCGATGAGGACCGCGAGGGAGAAGCTATTTCTTGGCACCTTTTTGAGACTTTGGGTCTAAAGGATGACAATACCAAACGCATCGTGTTTCACGAGATCACCAAGCCTGCCATATTAAAAGCAATAGAAGCGCCACGAAAGATTGACTATAATCTAGTGAATGCCCAACAGGCGCGCCGCGTGTTAGATCGTCTGGTAGGTTTTGAATTGTCGCCTGTTTTATGGCGTAAAGTAAAACCTTCCTTATCCGCAGGGCGAGTGCAATCTGTCGCCGTACGTCTGATTGTAGAGCGTGAACGCGATATCAACAAGTTCGAAGCAACGGCTTCATTTAAAGTTACAGCCGTCTTTTCTACCGGCAACGCACGAGAATTATTTAAAGCCGAATTACCACAGCGTTTTGACAAAAAGCAGGAAGCGCATGATTTCTTAAAAGATTGCATAGCAGCATCATTTGAAATCAATTCACTGGAAAAGAAACCTTCTAAGCGTAGTCCATCCGCTCCTTTTACTACTTCTACCTTGCAACAGGAGGCCAGTAGAAAATTAGGTTTTTCTGTAGCGCGGACCATGCAAGTGGCGCAGCGACTATACGAGGCAGGACATATCACGTATATGCGTACCGACTCCGTGAACTTGTCAGACACGGCTATCGAAAGTGCTCGTGCGGAGATTGTTAAAGCCTATGGTGATCAATATCACAAACAACGTCAATATAGAACGAAATCCGCCGGAGCACAAGAGGCTCACGAAGCGATTCGTCCTACTTATTTTGCACACCACTCTGTGGATGCGGATGCTTCCGAGCGCCGTTTATATGAGCTCATCTGGAAACGCGCCATCGCTTCCCAGATGAGCGAAGCAGCGTTTGAAAAAACGGTAGCTAAAATTCATATCTCGACACGTGCTGAAGAATTTGTAGCTAATGGAGAGATTATGCAATTTGATGGATTCCTAAAAGTATATATGGAATCTATGGACGAGGATCAAGAAAGCGGATTGGATAATGATAGCGATAATGCCTTGTTGCCACCATTGGCGAAGGGTCAAGCATTGCAATTAAATGACTTATCTGCTACGGAACGCTTTTCAAGACCGCCAGCACGCTTTACAGAGGCATCTCTGGTGAAAAAATTAGAAGAATTGGGTATCGGTAGACCATCCACTTATGCGCCAACGATTTCTACTATTCAGAATCGCGGTTACGTCGTAAAAGAAGAACGAGAGGGCCGCGAACGACAGTTCGATGTATTAACCGTAGTAAACAAAGAAGTACAGCAAGAAACAAAAACAGAGATTACCGGCGCGGAGCGTAATAAAATGTTTCCAACGGATATCGGTATGTTGGTCAATGATTTCTTGATCCAGCATTTTAAAGGAATTGTGGATTATCACTTCACCGCTAAGGTAGAAAAGGAGTTTGATGAGATTGCTCATGGAGCAAAAGAATGGACAGATATGTTACAGGATTTCTACGGACCTTTCCATACCGAAGTGCAAGATACGTTGGAAAACGCAGACCGTGCCAACAGTGAGCGCGAGTTGGGAGTGGATCCTGCCTCTGGAAAGCCGATCAGTGTACGTGTCGGCAAGTTTGGTCCATTAGTACAGATCGGATCTCCCGATGATGAAGAGAAACCGCGTTTCGCTTCTTTAAGGAAGGGTCAGATGATTGAAACAATTACGCTGGAAGATGCCCTTGAACTGTTCAAATTGCCGAAGAAAGTCGGTCTTTATGAAGAGAAAGACATGTCGGTAGCGATCGGTAGATTTGGTCCATACATTCGCCACGACAGCGCATTCTATTCTCTACCTAAAGGAGTAGATCCATTGGACGTGACGGAGCAAGAAGCGATTGCCATTATTGAGGAGAAACGCCAGAAAGACCGTGAGAAAGTAATTCGTGTATTCGATGAAAATCCAGATGCCCAGATCGAAAATGGCCGTTGGGGTCCATTCATTCGGATGGGTAAGCAAAATATTAAAATACCTAAAGGTACTGAAGTAGAGAATATAACCTATGCAGATGTGCTGAAATGGGCGGAAACAGCTCCGAAACCTAAAAAAGGTGCCGTAGCGACAAAAGCTGCTACTAAAACGACCGCTAAGGCACCCAAGAAAAAAGCGACAACTGCAAAAAAGACAACCACTAAAAAGAAATCCTAATCATGAAAAAGGATCTGCCGGAAAATAGTGTCGTGGGTATCGATGTGGCGGTTGTATTAGAAAGCGATTCGCCGCACGGTAAGGTATGGAATGTATATCTGATCAATGAAAAGCAGGCCGATGTGCAAAATGTCTTGGTATCATCTAAAGGATACGGGATTAAGGATAATAGAGACGTAAAGACTACGACCTTACGCCACTTCTTGGGCGATGTCTCAGCAAAAACGGCGGTGAAGATCGAAGCGATCGATACCGAAGTGTTTGGTCTTACTAATGAATACTGGGTTAGTTACTACGAAAACGGCGTCATGTACGACAAAAAATATATCTTCCTACCGGAAAGCATCGTAGACGAAAATCTAATTAAGGCACCCTTTATCGGAAAACCTGCTGTGATGATAGGAGGACAGAGCTAATGGCGAAGACCAACTTTGTAATTGCTATTGATGGTTTTTCATCTTGTGGGAAAAGTACTGTCGCGAAAGCTTTGGCTAAGCAATTAAACTTTGTTTTCGTAGATAGTGGAGCGATGTATCGCGCTGTTACCTTGTATTTTATACAACAGGGTGTGGACATGGAGGATGAAGGAGGCGTGGCATCTGCAATTGAAGATATCCACATCGATTTTGTTCCTAATAATCAACAAACCCAGATTTTGTTGAATGGCGAAGATGTATCGGATGCCATTCGTACGATGGAGGTGTCCTCTTTAGTGAGTGAGGTGAGTGCTTTGAAACAAGTGCGCACGGCTATGGTCGCGCAGCAACAAAAGTTGGGCGCCAAACGTAATATCGTGATGGATGGTCGGGATATCGGTACTACCGTGTTTCCGAAGGCTGATTTAAAGGTGTTTATGACCGCTGATCCGTACATCCGTGCAGAACGTCGCTTTGCGGAGCTTGCAGCTAAGGGCGAGCAGCTTACGATGGAAGAAGTGGTAGAAAATCTGGCCCATCGTGATCATATTGATAGTACACGAGAAGAAAGTCCGTTGAGACAGGCCGAAGATGCTATTATATTGGATAACTCACAACTGACACAAGAACAGCAATTGGAATTTGTACTGGATCTCTACCAGCAGGCAAAAAAATCATCCGCTAAGTAGTACGGAAATTTAATTTATGCCTTTCAATAATAATATTCCTGCTTATTTGTAGCAGCCTTTAACTGATGTTGCCAAACGGATGAGAAATCAAGTCAAATAGATCAAGAATAATTATTTCTAGAGGAATACAAAGAAACGTACGTTATTAGTACTTGTAAGCATAATTGAGGTAAATTTCGACTTGATTATGGTGTCTTAGTGATTAAAAAAGATGGAAATATTTAGGGCACTTATCTTTTAATAATGTATAAGCACCCTAAAAGACCTAGATAGCTACATTTCAGAATTTTCAGATTTCATCAATAAAGCAAACGCATTTTTAATAACGACATTTGAATTTTCAGTTATATTACTATTGATAATTTGCTGTTTATGATCCCTCTGAACGCCAATCCTTACTTCAATCCTATTAAACTTTCCCTTAGACTGTTCTAGGAAAATATAGTGTTTATTCTGCCATCTTACTATGGCATCTTCGGGAACTACAATAGATTCGACGTCTTGAATACTTACTTCACTACTCATAAACATTCCTGGGATTAAGGAAGCGTCTGTAGTATTAAATTTACATAGAATTTCTGCCATCCTATCCACATCGAAGTTTCTGCTGATAGATACTATTCTGGCTTCATATTTAAGCTCGCCATCCGTGGGCGTAGATGCTGAAATTTTCTGACCGATTTTAATCTTGTCAAGGTCTTTCTCAAACACCTTTAGCGAAAGATAGATATTTAAAGGATCAATAATTTCAAATAACACATCTGTAGGTGCCGTATATTTACCGATGCTAACGTTTATTTTGGAGATAAAGCCATTTATAGGCGCTCTTACTACCGCTTCCCTCTTAATCGTGGAAGCACTTAGTGTATTATGATCTATCCCGATAAGTTGCAATTTTTCGGCCAAGGCGCTGACAAGTATGTTTTCCTTTTCAAGCGCATTTTGCGCTTGTTCAAAGGCTCGCTCACTGGTAGCTTTACTAGCATTTAGTTCCTGTTGCCTATTTAGTTCCCTTTCCGCCAGCGTCTTATTCGACTTGGCCGACAGGTAATCCTGCTGCAACTGGATGATGCTCAGGTCCTCTATTGTTGCGAGGATTTGTCCGCGACGCACGGGTTTTCCAAGTAACACATGGGTAGACCTGATGTACCCGCCCACCGGAAAACTTAGACTGACGTTATTTTCTGGAGCCGAAACGATCGAACCATGAAGGGATATGACGCCACTAATATTTTCTAAAGAGGGGTTGCCGATTTCGATCCCTACATTCTCGATCTGTGCATCAGTTAAAATGATCAATTCATTTACATTGGTGGAATCTGTCTGATTATTCTGCTTTTTTTCTTTGTCTTTCTCGGTGGCGCTATTGCATGATGCGCTGACCATGCCTACGATACACATGGTCATTAGTAATATCTTATTCATTATATAATTTGCTTAACTGAATTTTTGCCTGATTGGTATTATTTAAAGCATTGATGTACTCATTTTGTAACGTGATGGCCTGGTTCACCAGAATCACCCACTGTATGTAGTCAATGTCCCCAGCGTCAAACTTCTTATCTGCCGTTTCAAAGATTAGGTTGGCCTGTTTTAAACCAATTTGTTCGTAATAGGACAATATTTCTCTAGATTGCTCCAATTCCTCCTCCATATTATTCCGATCGTTGCGCACCCGGAGTGTTTGCTGTTTGGCTCGTAGCAGGCTGCTATTCCAGGATTCTTTAGCAGCTTGAGTCCTGGCCTTTTGCGCTCCCCAAAATATGGGCATACTGATTCCGGCCGCGACAGAGCTGAATCTTTTGGATAGGTCATAGGTCACGTCCATTCCACGGATATTCTGCGTGCCCTGGAATGTCTGCGTATTGTAACCGATCGTGATCTCCGGCAGCATACGTGACCGTTCCAGTTTCCAGCGATCTTCCTCGGTCTCAGCCAATAGGTTTGCCCTTTTAATTTCGGGCAGATCTACTATCGAGTCTGTATTCACCAGCCATGTTTTTCGAGTGGGGAGGTATGTTGGATTGGTGTACTCAGGCACGTACGAAATTGTATCCTGTAGCCAATAGTTAAAATTGTTCAACACCACATGGATGTCTTTTCTCAAGATCTTCAGCTGATTTTCGATCTGTTGCCTCTGCACTTGCGCGGCCGTCATTTCCAGAATGTTCGATGCACCAGAATTAAACCTAGTAACAGATCTTTCTTCAAAGAGTCGGTAGATACTATCTGCTTTTAATAATAGTTTCTCTCGTTCTATCAAGGAGACATATTGATAAAATAGGCTGCGTATGTTTGTGCGAATTTCCTGCCAATTCCATTTCGTAAGCTCCTGCGCAGCTTGATATTCTGAAATCAATACTTTTTTCTGGTTGGCATATACTACTGGAAAACTAAGTGTTTGTGTTATTCCGATCCTGTTATCGGTGTAGGCCGTATTAAGCTGTCCATAATCTCCAGAGATCTGTGCCTTTGTAGGGTCGAAACTCGTGTTGATCAGCTTTCGCGAAGATTGCTCATCGGATCGGACACTTTTTAACTGCAAATTATTCTCATTTGCAATCATAAGTGCGGATTCCAAGGATATTGGTGCGTTATGAGAGATCTGCTGTGCCCTAGCTGTTGCTGTACAAAATGCAAACGTGATCATCAGCGTAGCGGTTGCGCTCGCGATAGGCTTCAAGATAGCTTTGTTGAACAGGAGATAAAGGGAGGGCAATACAAATAGCGTTAGAAAAGTTGCCGAAATTAAACCTCCTATCACCACAGTGGCCAACGGTCGTTGCACCTCAGCCCCCGCGCCGGAGCTGATAGCCATCGGCAGAAAACCTAGGGATGCTACGGCAGCCGTCATCAGCACCGGGCGCAGCCTATTTCTGGTTCCAGTAAGCACAAGATCCAATGCGTTTGCATGATTGCCCTCTTTTTTTAGCCGGTTAAATTCGGAGAGCAACACAATGCCGTTTAGCACCGCAACCCCGAATAGCGCTATAAAGCCAACACCTGCAGAAATACTGAAGGGCATATCTCGTGCGGCAAGCGCAAAAACACCACCTATTGCCGAAAGTGGTATCGCGGTATAAATTAACGCTCCGTCTTTTAAAGAGGAGAAGGCAAAATAAAGCATGCCAAATATCAATAGCAATGCGACGGGAACCGCTATGCTAAGCCTTTCTTTTGCCTGCTGTAAGTTTTCGAATGCGCCACCATACTTCAAGGTATAGCCGGCATCCATTTGTAATTCGGAATCTACTTTTTGCTGCAGTTCTTTTACCAAAGACTGCACATCCCGTCCCCGTACATTGAAACCGACAATAATCCTGCGATGCGCATTTTCGCGTTGTATTTGATTTGGTCCCTCCACTTCCTCCACATTCGCCACCTGGTAAAGCGGTAATTGAATTCCTGTGGGTGTTGCTATCTGCAGATTACGTACGTCATCTATATTTTTACGGCCAGCATCACCAACTCTCACCACCAGATCAAAACTTTTCTCCCCTTCATAAATCTTTCCTGCGGCAGCACCTGCAAATGCGGCATTTACCGTGCGATTAATATTATCGATATCGAGCCCGTACTTGGCAATCTCGTCACGGTTGTAATCTATTACAATCTGTGGCATCCCAGTCACAGACTCTACATACCAGTCGGTTGTTCCATTCACTGTTTTGGCAATAGAGCCGAGTTTTTGTGCGTACAACGCCAATTTGTCGAGATCCTCTCCAAATATTTTGCAAACGACGTCCTGTTTTGCACCCGTCATCAGCTCGTTGAACCTCATCTGTACCGGAAACTGGAATCCCGTAGTCACACCAGGCATCACTTGCTGCACCGTCTCCGACATTTTACCAGCCAGCTCCGAAAATGTGCGTGCATTGATCCATTCCGATTTGGGTTTGAGTACGATGATCACGTCACCACCTTCGATGGGCATGGGATCGGTCGGGATTTCTGCACTGCCGATCCTGGCGACCACCTTTTCTACCTCTGGAAAGTTATTTTTTAGTGCGTTCGATATCTTATCAATCGCATGAATTGTGGTAGACAGGTTGCTACCTACCAATAGTCGGGTTTCTACTGCGAAATCTCCTTCTTCTAACTGGGGGATAAATTCACCACCCATCTTTGAAAAGACAAATACGGTCGTGCCGAAAAGAGCCAACGTAACCAGTACGACTAATTTTTTGACTTTTAGTATCTTACGCAATGCGTTTTCGTACGCCTCTTCTACACGAATCATAATACGATCCGAAAGATTGGGTTGGTGATTTATTTTTTTGCTGATCAATACCGAGCTAATCATCGGAACATAGGTAAGCGATAAAATAAAGGCACCCAAGATTGCGAAGGCTACCGTTTGCGCCATCGGCTTAAACATCTTACCCTCAATACCACTGAGTGATAAAATAGGCAGGTAGACAATTAAAATAATGATTTGTCCAAAAACTGCAGCATTCATCATCCTGGAGGCAGATGTGGATACTTCTTCATTTAATTCACTTTGCGATAATCTATCGACGCCTATGTATTTTTTTGAAAAGTGCAGATGATGAAGAATGGCTTCGACAATAATCACAGCACCATCCACAATCAACCCGAAGTCTAAGGCACCTAGGCTCATCAGATTTCCACTAACACCAAAGATATTCATCATGGTAATGGCGAAGAGTAGGGAAAGTGGAATGACCGAAGCGACAATGACCCCAGCCCTGAAATTGCCCAGAAACAGCACGAGTACCAATACCACGATCAAAGCGCCCTCCAATAAATTTGTTTGGACTGTGCTAATGGCATTGTCTACCATCTTGGTTCTGTCCAAAAATGGTTCTATTTTGATGCCTTCTGGTAAAGTTTGCTGTATTTCGAAGACCTTTTGCTTTACCGTCTTGATTACGTCGGAAGAATTTCCACCCTTGAGCATCATCACAATACCACCGCATACTTCTCCTTCTCCGGCCATGGTCAGCGCTCCGTATTTTATTGCCGACCCTAATTTGACCTCTGCTACATGACGGATGAGAATAGGAACTGAGCCATTATCTTTGATCACAACCTTGCCGATGTCTTCAATAGATTTGGTCAATCCCACACTTCGAATATATAGTACGCTGGGACCTTTTTCAATGTAGGCTCCACCTGTATTCTGATTGTTGCGTTCCAGCGCGGCGAAAACTTCACTTATCGAAATGTTGAGCGCCTTCAACCTGCTCGGATTAACGGCCACTTCGTACTGTTTTAACTCGCCTCCGAAGGTTGCCACGTCTGCCACTCCAGGGGTGCTTAGCAGTTGACGACGAACCGTCCAATCTTGGATCGTTCGAAGGTCGGCCAACGTGTATTGATCCTTGTATCCCTTCTCGGGCTTCAATACATATTGATAGATCTCACCCAGACCGGTGGAAACTGGCGCAAGGGACGGAAGGTTTGCATTCTCGTTCATCTCCACCTGAGATAAGCGTTCTGTGACCTGCTGCCTGGCCCAATATATATCGGTTTTATCTTCGAACACGATGGTAATAAGTGATAATCCAAACCTGGAAATACTTCGGCTTTCTTTGATATGAGGAATATTACTTACTGCCAGTTCTATGGGAAAGGTGATCAGGCGTTCCACATCTTCTGCCCCCAGAGATGGAGCCGTTGTGATTACCTGTACCTGATTATTGGTGATGTCTGGTACCGCATCTATCGGTAATTGAGTCAGTTGGTATACACCATAGATGACCCATATGGACATGAAAAGCCCAATTGCCAGTTTGTTTTTTACTGAAAACTGTATGATATAGTTAAGCATAAAAATTTCATTTCGGATGTTGAAATAGCACAAATGCCCAACGAATAAATCACGTTGAGTAGGTGCATTTGCTCAGCCTAAAAAGTGTTAGGCCACAATAAGATTAAATGAAATTATGCTTGTGGAGGGCGGAAACACGAAGTGCTATACGACGGTATGTAATTATTGGGCGGCATCAGGCCAAAAACGTCTGGCACGAGGTGCACTGTAGGGATAGCTACTGCAACATGACAGTGGGAAACGAATACAAAGGAAAAAGCATTCAGATCAAATTGCTTGAATGGCAATTTCATATCTTCTTTGTCGTCATCATCTGGAAGATCCTCTCCCCAGTAATGCATGGATAAGAAATCCGAGAAACAGACATTGGGGTTGATGTCCTGATGAGATGCAAAATGACTATACAGTGCAGGTAACTTGCTAAGCTGGCAGAGCATGAAAGACTCCCCAGCTACCAAAACAAGAAAAAAGTATAGAAAAAGCTTTTTCACTCGGCAAAACTAGCACATGACCTTCGTTATTCCCAATAAAAAAATAAAAATTGTGTGTAATAATTTTATGCCTATTAAAGGCTTTCACTGATCATAAATTGTATATGATCAGAACTAACTATCTCAACGAGATAATACAATTATTAGGAATGATACGGTATAAAAAAGAATGTGATATGATATACAACGAACTTTAAATTGTGAATTTTATAATTATCACACATCGTTATTACTACTAAAAGAAGCTTAAAAAGACATATAATAAAAAAAAGTCCTGAAACGGGGAGTTTCAGGACTTTACCAAACCAATTATTAACCTAAATTATGAAATTATACTACTAAAACGCCCTTACAAATGGAATGTTGTGAGAATAGTCATCGTTAACATTTCTTTAACAATTCGATTCTCTTGTTGTGCTGTCTATTTTATTTAGCGAGCAAATGATAAGTTTATCTTCGAATAACCCAATCCCTGCAATAATGGCCTGAATACATGGATCGCATTCGACTTAGTTTGCTCAAGAATGTCTGATTGCCTTACTTCTTTCGTGATCTGTGTCTCGGCTGCCTTATATGCTGCATCAACCAGTTGTGCCTCGCGGAAGAAAGCCATTTTGGTATCGTACACACGTGAATTATCATGGTCTATGCGTACATAGCAAATCTCAGGTATTGGCAATTGTATCGTAACGGAGTCCCCGATTACTTCAATGTCATCGGGAGTGATATTGGCTAAGTTTACACAACCCACTGCATCCGCTTTCACGATTAGCAATACAGAGGCATCTGGCAGATATGCGCTGATGTTTTTATGTTCTACCACATCACTTAGCCGGTACTTCACTAATTCCAATTTGCCCATTGCTTCAATACGCTCTACCAATATTTGATGTCGGGATTCCACATTGTCTACCGGACTAAATCTTTTCCAGATCATCCATCCGGCAAAACCTAAAAGAAGTACAACAAGTAGGGTAATTAAGATCTTTCTCATAATAAATGAATACTCAAATAACAGACCAATAGAAGGCCGGAAGGTTTAATTAATGGCATAACGCACAAAAAAAGCCTACATAAAAATGTAGGCTTACACACACTGAAACAAAATACCCAGTTTCTAAGGGTAAGTGGTCACGACTTTACTCACCTGCCAGCCATTATCAATTCGGCTTAATGTGATGTAGTCTACACGGGTGAAGTGGCCGAAGTCCATCGTTGCTTTAGCAATACTGGTATTGCCTACTTCATCTAAAATTTCATATCGGGATACGCAATCATACTTCAGACCTTTGTTCTTTTTAAGGAATTTCAGGTATTCAGACCGATTGTTCTTTGTACGGTTTAAATCGTTGACATACTCGAAATCTTTAGCGAGCAAGTGTTCGCTCCACTCATAGTTTCCAGCGGAGATCATCTCTACATACGTAGCGACGATACGATTCGTGTTGTAATTCTTTAAAGGATTTACCAGTGTTGCAGCAAAGGAGTTCATACTTAGACTAACCAAGATTGCTACGGTGAGGGTGATGAATATCTTTTTCATATCGTTTTGAAGTTATGTTTTAATGTTTCTTCAAAAGTAGTGTACAAATGGCTGGGTCGAAATGGCTATTCGACTAGCGTAGTGCTATATTCGGTCAGTTGGCGAGATTCACCGGTAAAAATCTCACGGACTTCTTAATATATCATTTTGCCGATTTATACGCTTACTTTCATAACTTCAAGACGCGAGGATAGAACGGAATGTTGCAAGCTGATATGTTAAATATTTTTAACGTTTTCTTTTTTGTTGCTTTCTGCGAATTCTGCAATCTCTACAATGCGTGGGATACTCGCTTTCGGAGCCATATTGCGTAGCTTCTTGATACGGCGTTTTCTTTTAAAATTGTGAATCAGCTTGCTATCGGAATACATTCTCCAGTTCATCAATAGTACACTACTCAGTACAATACTTAAGCCTAGGATCTGTAGTCCGGTAACGATATGATCTGTAAAAAAATGAGCTAGTAGGAGAGCAACGATAGGGTTTACATACGCATGCGTGCTCACCTCTGTGGCGGGCCTTACCTGTAACAACCAGATATAAGAACTAAATGCCAAGATCGATCCCATAATAATTAAGTACACGATCGTACCCCAATACTCCAAAGGCACACTAGCCGCATCGAAACGCGCATAATCGCCGTTTGTAGCCCCTACGACGGTAAAGACGACACCTGCGGTCAGCATTTGCCAAGCAGTTTTTACGCTTACATGCAAATCTTTTGGCTTGCGTGATTTATTATCTTCGCTCTCATCATCATAATCAGTAGGTTTTCTACTGTATTTACTATATAGAGAGCCGATGGTCCAAGCAATGGTACCCATGGTCATCACAATCATGGCGATGAGAATCATAGATTGATCGTGTTCATCGTCGCTGCCTTTGAAGATTTGCTCTGCAAAAAGCATAAATACACCGATGAAGCCCATTACCAGACCGATTACAGTCGTTGGACTTGTAAAATTTTCTTTCCAACGTGGTTTATCCAATACGATAAACCAAATAACCGTAGCAGCCGATATAATAGAGACAATACCGCTAGAGATATATTGCTCAGACCAGATTACGGCAGCCATATCTAAAAATAGCAATAAGAAGCCTACGAACATAGCCTGCTTAACAGCGGTACGCTCAAAAAGTCGGTAGCCTTTTATTTTACAATATCCCATCAGTAATGCTCCGGCTATCAAGAAGCGTATAGAACCAATTACGAATGGCGGGAAAACATGCAACGCCTTTTCAATAAAGAAAAAGGTAGATCCCCATACAATATATACGACCAGATATGCGAATACGATAAGCGCAATTGGTGATTGCAGTTGTTTAACCATGATAAAAAATCTAAAATATGTACACTATGGAATAACCAGTTTATGGCTTTCCTTTACTGTTTCTAACACAATGGTGGTGCGTGTAGATACAATTCCGTCAATCTGACTAAGGGAATTACGCATGAGATCAACCAGTCCTCCCGAATCGCTGGTGCGCACTTTAATTAAATACCCATCATCTCCGGCAATGTCGTGAACCTCTAATACTTCGGGAATCTCCGCCAACAAAAGACCTACCCGCTGGTCCCCAATGTTGTCGTGCGATTTGATAAAGATGAAAGACAACATCTTTTGATCCAAGGCATCTGGGTTGATGTGCGCATGGTATTCCAGAATAACATTTTTATGTTCTAATTTCTTGACACGCTCTAATATAGCCGAGGGTGCCATGCCCAACTCACGTGCAATATCAGCATTGTTTGTCCGAGCATTTTGCTGCATTATCCGAAGTATATGCAAGTCTACCTGATCCAGATTGTATTCAATTTTTTCCATTGCGGCACAAAAGTAAGAAATGATATGAATATTATTCGTTGTTTTTATGTAAATTATGAATAATATTCATGTTAAGTTTTTTATATAGAACATAATCCTGTGTAGGTGATTTTATTTAGAACAATATTCGTATTGTCATAGTGTTGATTTTGAGCTCATCAAAACGATCATTATAGATAGAATCACAATCGTTTTATTTATGTTTGCTACACCATTCATCCATATTCCATTGTAAAAAGTTTTATGAACAAGGACGTATTAGGGCAACTTTCAGATATTTTGCAAGGAGCACTTTTTTTCGATAGAGACATCCCCGCGCATCAAACTATGTGCATGGCCTATGCCACCGATGCTTCGATCTATCAAGAGTTGCCTTTGGCGGTAGCTATTCCGGAAGATGAATCCGATATTCAAAAACTAATTGAATTTGCCCAGATACATCGTGTCACGCTGATTCCGCGTACTGCCGGCACTTCTTTGGCCGGACAGGTTGTCGGCAACGGAATCGTGTTGGATATGTCGCGTTGCTTTACGGATATTTTGGAATTAAATGAAGAAGAGGGATGGGTGCGTGTACAACCCGGAGTGATACGCGATGATCTGAATGCTTTTTTGAAGCCATTCGGTTTGATGTTTGGCCCGGAGACATCCACCGCAAGTCGTGCTATGATAGGAGGGATGGTCGGTAATAACTCCTCGGGGCTGCACTCCATCGTTTGGGGAGATACGCGTCAAAATTTGCTATCGGCAGTTCTGCTATTGGACGATGGATCGCGCATGGAGATGGCCGCTTTGCTGCCAACGCAATTGCTCGAAAAGCTGAGTTTGAACACGCGGGAAGGAGAGATTTACCGAAAGTTAAACGATCTGCTAAAAAACAAAGTTAACCGAACAGCGATCGCTAAAGGATATCCAAAGAAAACATTGACAAGGCGTAATACCGGCTACGCACTGGATTTGTTGGCCGAAGAAGATCGACCTTTCGATCTCTGTCAATTGCTAGCGGGCTCCGAAGGTACATTGGGCATTATGCTCGAAGCAAAATTAAAACTCATGTCGTTGCCGCCAGCACAGGTGGGTGTGCTTTGTGTGCATTTTACAGATATGATATCGTGTATGCATGGAAACGTGGTCGCTTTGCAACACGCACCGCAGGCTTCTGAATTGATTGATAAGTATATCCTGGATTTTACGGTAGGGCACCCTACCTATCAGCATAATCGATTTTTCATCTCGGGAGATCCAGCGGCGTTGCTTATTGTCGAGTTTCGTGCAGATACAGTAGAAGGGGTGTTTGCTCAGGCAGAAGCGTTGAAGTTAGATTTACAAACACAAAACTTAGGGTACGCCTATCCTTTAGTAATAGGCGATCAGTCTCAGCTGGTGTGGGATGTCCGCAAAGCAGGTTTGGGACTAATCCGTAATCTTCCTGGTGATGCACAGCCCGTGAATTTGATAGAGGATTGTGCTGTGGCACCAGAAGATTTGCCGGCTTATGTGTCGGATGTGCAAGCCTTGTTGGCCGAGGAAGGTGTTCAAGCTTCCTATTATGCGCATGCCGGTGCTGGTGAACTGCATATCGAACCTTTTTTGAACCTTAAATCTTCACAAGGTGTCAAGCAATTCCGAGATATATTAGAAAAGACCACCGACTTAGTTTTAAAATACAATGGATCTCTGAGTGGCGAGCATGGCGACGGCCGTTTGCGAGGTGAATTTATTGGTAAAGTACTCGGTAAGGAAGTATATGCTTTGCTGCAGCAAGTGAAGTATATCTTTGATCCATCTGGCATTTTCAATAGCCAGAAAATTGTAGATACCCCACCGATGGATACCGCGCTTCGTTATGAAGTCGGCAATCCGCAGGAACAAGTGACTACCTATTTTGATTTCACAAAACAAGAAGGAATTCTTCGGCTGGCGGAGAAATGTTCTGGCTCGGGCGATTGCCGGAAGACAGAGGTAAGCGGTGGTACGATGTGTCCATCCTTTATGGCGACCCGCGACGAAAAAGACACGACAAGAGCACGAGCCAATATCCTCCGCCAGTTTTTAACCTCTTCTGCGCAGAAAAATCGCTTTGCCCATCAGGAAATCAAGGAGGTGATGGATCTGTGCCTAAGCTGCAAAGCCTGTAAGACAGAGTGCCCATCCCAGGTAGATATGGCCAAGATGAAGGCTGAATTTCTACAGCAATATTATGATCAATTTGGGCCTTCTTTTCGTTCGAGAGTAGTTGCCAATTTTACAAAATCGCAGCAGTTGGCTTCCATGGTTGCCCCTTTATACAATGCAGTAGTGCGCTCACCAATGTTGTCGTCAGGCGTTAAGCGTGTGTTAGGCTTCGCAGAAAAACGCTCCTTGCCCACTGTCGGAAATACGACGCTCAAGCAATGGCACGCGAAGAAGGCTAAACCACAATTTACAGATCGCCAGGTGTATTTATTCTGTGACGAATTCACAAACTATAATGATGTAGCGATTGGAAAGAAAGCTATTTTGTTGTTGGAAAAGTTAGGTTACGAAGTGATTATCCCAAATCACAAAGAGAGCGGACGCACCTACTTATCTAAAGGCTTTGTAAAAGAGGCAAAGCAGTTGGCTAAGTATAACGTGCAAGCTCTTTCATCGCTGATCACCGAAAAAATACCGCTAATCGGCATTGAGCCCTCGGCCATATTGACTTTTCGGGATGAGTACTTAGATCTTGCGGATGCAGGCTGGAAATTACAAGCACAGCATGCGGCACAACACGCACTGACGATTGATGAGTTTCTGGATCGGGAGATGTCACGGGGTAATATTGCCAAAACCGCTTTCACCATGGATGAAAAGCGATTGAAAATTCATGGACATTGTTATCAAAAAGCATTTCAACTAATGCAGCACACGTCGAATATAGTATCATTCCCTGCTAACTATCACATCGAGCTCATCCCATCTGGGTGTTGCGGTATGGCGGGTTCGTTCGGATATGAGAAAGAGCACTACGAGGTATCCATGAAAATCGCAGAACTCGTCTTGCTACCTGCTGTTCGAGAGGCGGATACAGAGACGCTGATTGTGGCGGCCGGTACTTCCTGCCGACATCAGGTAGCCGATGGTACCCATCGGCGAGCGTACCATCCGGTAGAGATTTTGTACGATGCATTAGTTTAGTTTTGTATTCGCCCAGCGAAGGCTTTTAAAAAATAACACGATCACCTATTCCTTCTCAAACTAATTTTTTGCAGATTTGTTAAACGATCAAAACTAAAGACCATGAAAAAAAGATATGCTATACTCGGTATGATTGCGTTGTTGGGTGCATTGGTAGGTTGCCAGTCTCCAAAACAACAAGGAAGTGACAGCACGGAATCTGCTAACACTGATCAGGTGATGGACAGTCGCCCGTTTGTAAATGACGAGAAAGCCGCTAAATTTAGGTTTTTCCTAAATATTGTTGGTGAAGAGCAAACAGACTCCACCATCATCTACACCGCAAAATCTATTTTCAGAGAAGATACTGTTGGACTGAAAATCGAAGTGCTGAAAAAGATTGCTGCTGGAGTGACCGCTTCCGGAGAACCGGATCAAGAGAATGGTTTTGTACCAGGTGCTATCCGGTTTTCTTCTCTCGGAGCATCTTCAGATCATTTTGTGCAGGCACTACAAGACTTATTCGATCTGAAAGATACGGGTAAGATGACGGCTAGTGTCGTAGCGCCACTTGTTTTCTCCTCTAATAATGAAGCTATAGACCTTGGAACAGATAAGCAGGCAACGTACAGCTTCAAACTGTTTCTGGAAAATGAGTTAGGGGCTGAAGCGGAAGTGTTTGCTGTGTTAGATACCTACCGGAAGTCTTTCGAAATCTCAGAAAAAGATACATCATTCCGCCCACAGCTAATTGCCGCATTTGCGTCGAACTAAATTGATTTTATTATTCATATTGCTGTGACTACTATACGCATGAGCCGCATACATTGGAGACTTTGTCTTATCCTAAGCTTAATTGGATTTTCTGTCTCTTTGATGCATGCACAAGTGCATCCAGATTCTATTCGCCAAACCTTGGGTAAGGTGAGGCATCCAGCCCTGCAAGAACTTTCGGGCATGGTGCCTTCGGTTGCTAATCCGCATTGTTTTTGGGTGCATAATGACAGTGGCGATGAGGCGAATATCTATTTAATCGATTCTGTTGCTAATTTATTGTGTACCTACGGCCTCGAAGGGGTTTCCGCTAGAGATTTTGAGGAAATAGCTTGGGTGGTGAAGGATGGAAAATACCATTTGGTAGTCGGAGATATTGGCGACAATAGGGGTAAAAGGAAGCAGGTTGTATTTCATTTATTTCCAGAGCCAGTATGGCAAAAGGGAGATCTTAAGGAGCAGATTACTCAGGTATCTTCCTTTTCTGCAGTCTACCCAGATGGTCCTAGAGATGCGGAAGCCTTCTTTGTTGATCCGCTTACCAATCAATTGATTCTGATCTCCAAAAGAGATTTCCATGTGCATGTGTATAGTGCGAACTTTCTACAGGATGCTCATTACGCTGGATCTAACAAGCCCTACCTATTAAAAAAGGAAGCAGAGCTACCTCTGTTCTTTGTCACCGCTGCTGATATATCTCCCAATGGACAAGATATCTTAATCCGAAATCTTACCAATATTTATCACTGGCGCCGCGACCCATCGCAATCCGTAATATCTGCACTGCAAAAGGCATATACAGAAATTCCCTATGCTCCAGAACCGCAAGGAGAAGCAATCGCCTTTGATCGTAATAGCCGAAGTTTTTATACAATTAGTGAGCGACCATTAGGTTTGGATTCGTACCTTTACCAGTATCAACTCATTAACTAATGAAACTTTCCTATATGCTGGTGTGTTTCCTGCTGTTGTGTCAACAATTGCTGGGCGCACAAGTCGACACGGTCGACGTGTTTAGCAATAGCATGCAAAAAAGCATAAAAACAGTCGTTGTGCAACCTACGATAAAGACTGCTAAAGACAAAATGCCCACTTTGTATCTATTACATGGTTTCGGCGGTAAATATCATGATTATGTTCAGCGCGTGATGCGGCTTCAGGAAATGGTAGATCACTATCAAATGATTGTTGTGTGTCCAGACGGAGGGCATGGTTCCTGGTATTGGGATATTGAAGGCGATACCAACTTTCAATACGAAACCTTTGTTTCTAAAGAATTGGTTCAATATATTACCGAGCACTATCCTGCGCAAAACGACGCGCGTTATCGTGCCATTACGGGCTTTAGCATGGGAGGCCACGGGGCTTTGTATCTTGCGTTGAGACACCAGGACGTGTATGGTGCTGTCGGGAGTATTGCCGGAGGGGTAGATATTCGTCCGTTCCCAAATAATTGGGACATGGCTAAGCGGCTGGGGAACTATGCAGAAAATCCAGAGCGCTGGAAAACGCATACCATTATGGAAATGCTTCATTTGGTGGGGGGTACGTCTTTGCCTATTTATATTGATTGCGGTCGCGATGATTTCTTTTACGGAGTAAATCAACGTCTGCACGAAAAAATGACCGATCTCAACATACCGCACCATTATCAAAGTATGCCCGGGAGGCATGATTGGGCGTATGTAAATAAATCACTCGATTTCCAGTTTGCCTTCTTTAATCAGGTTTTTCTTGATGGAGAAGTGCAATAATCGCACAATTAATTTTTAATGATGCTTCGGATATTCTTTGCGCTATATACCTTATTGATATTTATTGATGTAGCTCAGGCTCAAAATCGTGTAACACTCAGCGGTTTTGTAAAAGATGCTCGCTCTGGCGAAACGATGATTGGTGCCATGATCAAGCTGCCTGACCTACAGATTTCTGCTAGTACCAACAGTTACGGGTTCTTTTCAGTACAGGTGCCAGCGGGCACACATCAGGTAGAAATATCTTTTGTAGGCTATACCACTTTCTCCACTAGCATCGTGTTAGAGCAGGATGTGCAGCGCAGTTTTGAAATCACCCATCAAGATAAGGAGATTGAAGAAATTGTAGTCTCTGCTTCTTCCAGGGGCAATCAGGTGAAAAGTCCACAAATGGGTGCTGTGAAAATCACGACGGAAGAGATCAAAAAGATCCCGGTAATTTTTGGTGAGCAAGATATACTCAAAACCATCCAGTTATTGCCGGGAGTAGCTACAGGCAACGAAGGCTCTTCCAATTTCTTTGTGCGTGGTGGCGGAGCAGATCAGAACCTGATCCTGCTAGATGAAGCTATCGTGTATAATGCGGCTCATTTATTAGGCTTTTTCTCCACCTTTAATTCAGATGCTATAAAAGATGTAAACCTTTTTAAAGGAGGGATTCCAGCGCAGTATGGAGGCCGTATATCTTCGGTACTCGATATCAATATGCTAGATGGAAACCAGAAAGAATTTGGTGTAGAAGGTGGTGTGGGTTTAATCGCCTCTCGCGTAAAAATTGACGGTCCCATTATCAAAGATAAAAGTTCTTTCATGGTGAGTGGACGTAGAACCTATGCCGATCTGTTTTTGAAATTGTCTAACGACGAAAATGTTAACCAAAGTAAGCTTTACTTCTATGATCTGAATGCAAAGATGAATTACAAGATTAACGACCGAAACACCTTGTATCTATCTGGCTATTTTGGGAAAGATGATTTGGGTTATTCTGATCTGTTTAGTTTTGATTGGGGCAATGCGACAGCTACTTTACGTTGGAATAGTATTCTAAATGACAAGCTTTTTAGTAATACTTCCTTAATTTATAGTGATTTTACCTATAATGTGCGGGTTAACAGCAATGACAATGATTTTGGAATCGCTTCTCAAATTCAAAACTGGAATCTGAAACAGGATTTTACGTATTATGGTATCAATAATCACTCGTTTCGCTTTGGCTTAAATGTGTTGAATCAACGTATTAGCCCTGCTAGTCTTAGCGCTGCCGCGAATACAACGGTCAATTCGATATCAGTGGATACCCGACAGGGGGTAGAGTCTGCCATTTACGCTTCGGATGAGTGGAATGTGACAGATCGTTTTTCCATGATTTATGGGCTGAGACTTACTAACTTTATGGTGATGGGCCCAGGCACTTTTTACGATTTTGATAGTGATGGTGAAGCGATCGGTCAGCAACGATATGATGGGCGCGAGATTGTGAAAAACTATCTAAATCTTGAACCACGCCTTTCCATGAGCTATTTACTCAATCGCAACAATAGTATCAAAGGAAGTTATAATCGCATTGTACAACATTTGCATCAGCTCACGAATACTACTTCGAGTTTGCCGACAGATCAGTACGTGATTAGTAGTAGGAATATAAAACCGCAGATTGCTGATCAGGTGTCGCTCGGCTATTTCCAAAACTTTGCGAACAATGGCTATGAGTTTTCTACCGAAATCTATTATAAGGATATGCAGAATCAGATCGATTTCCGGAATGGAGCCGATCTGCAAGCCAACAATCAACTGGAAGGCGAGTTGTTATTCGGAAAAGGGCGGTCTTATGGAGTGGAATGGCTTTTGCGAAAAAATAGTGGTAGGCTGAATGGTTGGGTGAGTTATACCTTGGCTAAAAGTGAGCGTCAGTTTGACCAGATCAATGAGGGCAATTGGTTCAACGCGCGACAAGATCGTACACATGATATTTCTATTGTGGCTATGTATGAGCTTTCCAAACGCTGGACCGCCGGCGCTACCTTTGTCTATAACACCGGAAATGCCATTACTTTTCCATCTGGAAAATATCAAGTAGACGGCAACACCATGTTTTATTATACCGAACGCAACGGCTATCGTATGCCCGATTATCATCGTCTGGATCTATCAGTGGTTTACGAACCCACACCTCAGAAGAAACGTTTTCAATCTAGTTGGGCATTTGGTGTATACAACGCCTACAATCGGCGCAACGCTTACATCATCGATTTTAGAGATAGTGAAGTAAACCCAAATGTGACCGAGGCCTACAAGATTGCGTTATTCGGAGCAATTCCTTCTGTAACCTGGAATTTTAAGTTTTAGTCCCATGAAAAGATTATATATAGGTACCCTTGTTCTGGTTTTATGTCAATTCTTTTCGTCTTGCGAAGAATTAATCGATATCAACCTCAATGATGCCGACCCACGCATCGTTATCGAAGCAGATCTAAATAATCTCAGTACTACACAGGTGATTTACGTATCGCGTACGGTACCTTTCAACGATACAAGACCAAATGAGGTAGTAGAGAATGCAGAAGTTCGCGTGACGAGACCACAAGGTAATTCGATTTTATTTACCTATTCTGATGAACATAGAGGCTATGTTAACCGCGCATTTTCTGTCCGTGAAAATAATACCTATAGCCTTCGCGTGACGGTAGACGGGGAGCTGTATGAAGCCACAGAAACTATGCCTATGCGAGTAGGAGTAGACTCTGTAGGTATGCTACGCGAAAATATATTTGGTGATACCTATTATTTTGCCACTTTACGCTTCCAGGATCCCGCAGGCATTGATAATTACTACAAGTACAATGTCTCTGTAGATGACCGACCTATGAAGTTTTTTGCGGCGTTTAGCGATAAGTTTAATGATGGCTTATATGTAACACACCAGATTGGAAGCGTGGATAACGATATTGAGATGACTTCACAAGTGCTTATCCGCAGGCAAAGCATTAGTGCATCGGTTTTCCGATACTGGAACGAAATTCAGTCGACGAATCCTGGATCCGCAGCACCGGCAAATCCTACCTCTAATATTTCTAACGGAGCATTGGGTTATTTCAGCGTAAGTAGTGCAGAAGAATTTCGATTCGACTTTTCTAATTACCAGGAGATGACGACGGAAGATAATTTATAACAGAGAGAACTCATACCCCTTTTTTTGTAGATATTCTATCATTCGGGGTAAGGCGTATTGCACGTTTTTGAATGATTTGACGTTATCATGAAACACGATGATGCTTCCATTTTTCGTGTATTTTATAGCATTTTTAAGACACTGTTCAGGGCTAATTTTAGGATCATAATCTCCTGTCAGCACATCCCACATCACGATTTCGTACTTTTCTTTTAAAGCTTTTAATTGAGATTTTTTCGCTCTGCCATAGGGTGGACGAAACAGCTGCGTATCGATTAGTTTTTGACATGCCTCCACATTTTCCAAATAGATATCGTGCGGAGTGTCCCAGCCTCTCAGGTGCTGCATAGTATGATTGCCTACAGCATGTCCTTCTTGCATCAGCCTTTGCAGGATACTCCCATTTTTCTGTACATTTTCACCTACACAAAAAAAGGTAGCTTTCACTTGATGGTCTTTTAGCGTGTCCAAAATCCAAGGAGTAACTTCAGGAATTGGGCCATCATCAAAGGTCAGGTAAATTTTCTTTTCCTTACGTGATCTGTTCCAGGTAGCTTCCGGATACAGGCTGCGGAGTAGAAATGGAGCCTTGACGATGTGCATGTGTTGTGTACGTTAAAAATTTATCCCAAATTTAAGCATATAAATTGCCAATCAGGCAATTGGGGTTCACCAAATCTGACCTGAAATGAAACGTTTGCAAGATTTTTTTAATCTCACCTACAAAGAGCGCAACGGCTTTTTAGTGTTCACTATTTTCATTTTAGGACTTGTCCTCGTACCCAGTATCTGGTCTTTGCTCCCCAAAGATCCTATTCCCGAGTATAAGCTGCAGGTATTTCCGTCTTCTCACCCCAACTTAATTCCTGAAAATGCGACGGCAAATATTCCGAACGAAATTCAGTCAATACAACCATTTAACCCCAATCGGTTGCCATCATCGGAATGGGCAAAAATGGGTCTGTCTGCAAAGCAAATTGCTGTAATACATCGCTATGAGGAGCGAGGGGGTACTTTTCGCGAAAAAGGAGATGTACAGAAAATGTACGTAATCGACGATGTTTTGTACCGTAGGATCGCTCCTTTTATTAGGATCCCCTCAGGTAAGCACGAAAGGAATAAAATCAGTCGCGATCAATTCGTTTTACCACTATCACGCAAATCGGTACGTGCTGTCTACCCCGCTTCTGGAGTTGACACTTCGGTGCGGATTGAAGTTAATCTTGCAGATACGACCGATTGGAAGATGCTTCGCGGGATCGGTAGTGTTTACGCAGCACGCATCGTGCGCTATCGGGAGTTGCTAGGAGGTTTTCATCAGCTGGAGCAGCTACGTGAGGTATATGGATTACCGGAGGAACGTCTTGAAGGATGGCTTAAACAGCTTTATCTGGAATCGCCAAGGCTTCGTAAAATTCAGATCAATCATTGGAGTGCAGATGAAATGCAACGGCATCCTTACATATCTAAAAAACAGGCAGAGCGTGTGGTGAACTACAGAAATCAGCACGGTGCTTATCAATCGGTAGATGATATGCGTAAAATACTTGTGCTGGATACAGATTTTTTTGTTAAAATTGAGGCCTATTTAGATTTCCAACAATAGATGCTTGAAGAAAAATTGAAATCCCTGGTACGTGATGTGCCGAACTTCCCTCAGCCGGGAATAGTATTCAAAGATATTACGCCGATTTTACAGCATGCGGATGTATGTAGTGAAGTGGTGGCCGAGTTTGCCAAACAGCTAGCACATTTAGAATTTGATGTGATTGCTGGCATCGAGAGCCGCGGCTTTTTATTTGGTCTCATGCTGGCCAATCACCTGAACAAACCTTTTGTGCCCATTCGTAAACAAGGGAAGCTACCACACAAAACGGTTTCGGAATCGTATAAGCTGGAATATGGACAGGCCACCATAGAAATCCATGAAGATGCCATAGCTCCAGGTGCGCGGATATTGATCCACGATGATCTCTTGGCTACTGGCGGCACGGTGGTAGCGGCCTCCAAGCTTATTGAAAAAGTGGGTGGGGAAGTAGCTGGTTTTTGCTTTCTAATCAACCTGGCTTTTTTGCAGGCCAGTGGACGATTGGACCGTTTTAGTACGCATGTTGTTTCGCTGCTTTCGTATCATTAAAAAAACCATTCTCTTCGTCCTTTCAGTATAAAGACGAAGAGAATGGTTTGGGTTTTTATCTATTCTTGTAGGTATGCTTACTTCGCGATAAAACTACCGACGATATGGTATCGATTAGTGCCTAGAAGCAAGATGTGTTGTTCTTTAGACATCGTATACTCTCTGCCGCGCAGATAAGATAATTGTTCCTTATTTTGATATAAGAAGTTGTTCTCATTTCTTACCATAACAATAGATTCTACTTGTCCTAGTTGATCGAAGGATACAGACATAGATTGCACATCTACATCTTCTGATAATGCTGTATACGTGATTTTTTGCGCTGTGCTATCCACTTTATACATGCCTTCGTAAGCAGGTTTTGACAGGTCAATGGAAAGGAAAGCACCTAACTCTGCCTTCCAATTTTTGATATGTATGGTTTTGGTTTCCTCCTCACTACCTTTACCTACAGTCTTACGTACGGTTGGATTGTTCTGCTGCAAGCTATCTACTTCTTTCTGAAAGAAAGAGTGAACGGCATAATAACCAGACTTATTATGAGTCGGCGTATTGCCATTGTCCGATTTGCTGCAGCTGCTAATTAGCAATATACTGCATACCAGAGCAAGGCCTGTGGAAAGCATAGATTTTTTAGTCAAAGATTTACTATTATACCAATACATTGCCGGTCATTTCCTCAGGAATAGGTAAATCTAATAAGCGCAATACTGTTGGAGCCACATCACCTAGTTTGCCATCTTTAACCGATTTGTAATCCTCATCAATCAATATACATGGAACCAGGTTTGTTGTGTGTGCCGTATTAACAGATCCATCCGCGTTAAGCATAAATTCAGAATTTCCGTGGTCTGCTAGGATGATGAAAGAGTACCCATGCGTCAATCCTTTCTCCACGACCTGCTGCGTGCAGTGATCAACGGTTTCTACGGCTTTTACCACGGCATCAAATACACCTGTATGGCCTACCATATCCGGGTTAGCAAAGTTCAAACAGATGAAATCCGGTTGATTTTCGTCCATATCCTTTGTAATAGCATCGACAATTCCGTGTGCACTCATCTCTGGCTGCAAGTCGTATGTTGCTACTTTCGGAGAAGGAACAAGTAAACGACTTTCATTAGCAAAAGCATCTTCTTGGCCTCCAGAAAAGAAAAAAGTAACATGTGGATATTTCTCTGTCTCGGCGATACGAACTTGCGTTTTACCTTCTGTCGCTAATATCTGTCCGAGCGTATTGGTTAGGTTGTCCTTTCTAAACACCACTTCCACCCCTTTAAAAGTATCATCGTAAGAAGTAAGCGTCACATAGTGTAGGGGTAGTGGTCGCATATCGTACTCCACAAATTCTTCCTGTGTTAATGCAATGGTAATTTCACGGCCACGGTCGGTACGGAAGTTGAAACAGATCACAATATCGCCAGGCTGAATGGTGGTCAGGGGCTTGCCATCCGCACCAGCAACAACCAAAGGTTCTATAAACTCATCGGTTACACCTTCCGCATAGGATGTCTTGATCGAATCGATCAGGTTATTTGTTAATGTACCAGTTCCATGTACGAGTAGGTCGTAGGTTTTCTTTACACGTTCCCAGCGATTGTCTCTATCCATGGCAAAATAGCGTCCAATGGCAGAGGCCAATGTGCCTACCGAATGCGTTAAATGCTGCTGTAAATCCTGTAAGTAGCCTACGCCGCCATTTGGGTCTGTATCACGACCATCAGTAAAGGCGTGAATAAAAACATGATCATTTGTTAAACCGGCATGCTGTGCCGCGTCACATAATCCTTTTAAATGTTCAATATGCGCATGCACACCACCGTCGGAAAGCAGTCCGATAAAATGTACGTTCTTATGATTTGATTTTGCTATTTCAAATGCCTTTTGTATGACGGGATCACTATTGAATTCGCCATCGCGAACAGCTTTGTTTATTCTTCCCAATTCCTGGTATACCACACGACCTGCACCTAGGTTCATATGGCCCACTTCAGAGTTTCCCATCTGTCCGTGAGGTAAACCTACCGCTTCACCAGAAGCTTCTAATTTGGAGTGAGGATATGTTGCAAATAATTGGTCTAGGAAAGGCGTTTTGGAAGCCAGGACCGCGTTAGATTCATCATTTTTACCGTAGCCTAATCCATCTAAGATTAAAAGGGCTACCTTTTTAGTGTTCAAGCTCATTAGTACAAATATACTTTTTATCAAAGTAAAATGAGCCAATCAGCTGTAAATTGTAAGCCTTAATATGCTTGGCACTAAAATTGATATGCGTTTAAACATAAATTATCTATCTGCCGTAATGATAACAACTTTTCTTAGGGGATTGGAGGACTAATAATGGTACTAAAATCTTTACTCCTTATACCTTTTGCGTTGCTCATGATGACCGACGTGCTTGGCGATATGGAACAGGAAATCTACCTGGGCCTGAAGGAGGGTAATGCAAAAAGAATAGCCGCATACTTTGCCGATCACGTATCCGTGACGTTAAAAAACGATACAGGTTACTATTCCAAATTTCAATCGGAAATGGTACTCAAAGAGTTTTTGCGAACCTTTCGTGCTACCGAAGTAAAACAGGTGCCTGTGACGACTAAAAGCGGAAAGCAGAATTATAGAACTTACGAATTCATTACCTCGTCCCAAACATTTAGAGTGTTTGTGCGCTTCGCCACGGAAGGCGATAAAATACTCATCGGAGAAATACGTATCGAGTAAGGCAACAATTTTACTGCATTGCTTTCGATTAAGCCAAATTTTTTCCATCTTCGCTTAAATTATCAAGGTCATATGGATAGGAATTTTCGGGAACGGCTACATCAGTTTGTAGCGTTGGCGATGTTAGAGGATGTAGGTGAAGGCGATCATACGACACTATCCACTGTTGCCACAGATCAATCTGGCGAAGCTAAATTATTGGTAAAGGAGTCTGGAGTATTAGCCGGAGTAGAGGTCGGTATCGAAATCATTCAATACATAGACAGTACCATAGAGGTCGAAAAATTGCTTTCCGACGGTGACCAGGTATCTGTAGGAGATATCGTTCTTTACATGCGCGGGAAGATTCATTCCATTCTTAAAATAGAAAGATTACTCTTAAATGTGATTCAGCGTATGTCGGGTATTGCGAGTCGTACGCAGGAATACATTGATCTGTTAGAAGGAACTACTACGCAAGTGTTAGACACGCGCAAGACCACGCCAGGGATCCGCTTTCTGGAGAAAGAAGCAGTACGAATCGGAGGAGGAACCAACCACCGCTTTGGACTATATGATATGATTCTCATAAAGGACAACCACGTGGACTATGCTGGCGGCATCGTAGCAGCCTTGGATCGTGCGTTTCAATACCGTAGTGAGAAAGGATTGACTATTCCTATAGAAATTGAGGTGAGAAACATAGAGGAGCTAAACGAAGTGCTGCGCGCGGAGGACAAAGTCGATCGCGTAATGCTAGATAACTTTAGCCCAGAAGAAACGCAGGAAGCCGTTAAATTGATCAATGGTCGTTTAATTACAGAGTCTTCCGGCGGGATTACATTAGATACGATCAGAGCGTATGCACTTGCCGGCGTGGATTTTATTTCGGTTGGCGCATTGACGCATTCTGTCAAGAGTTTGGATTTGAGTCTAAAAGCCAAATTAATTTAGTAAATTTAGGAGTATGATTTCTGTTTATCTGTCGGGCATCGTCATATTGGCTTATCTTTTTGGTTCAATACCCACGGCGGTTTGGTTCGGAAAGGCATTTTATGGGGTGGACGTACGTGAGTATGGGAGTGGTAACGCCGGAGCTACTAACACCTTTCGAGTATTGGGTGCTAAAGCAGGTTCCGTGGTGATGTTTGTAGACATCCTCAAAGGATGGACAGCTACTAATCTTCCTTACCTCTTAGATTCTTCTGTAATCGGAAATGCCAATGCCACCACATTTGTTAACTTTCAATTGGCTTTAGGAGTTATCGCAGTGATAGGTCATCTATTCCCCATTTTTGCCGGTTTTCGCGGTGGTAAAGGTGTAGCCACACTCTTTGGTATGGTACTGGCTATTCATTTGTATGCAGCGCTGATCTGTGTGACTGTTTTTATTGCTGTTTTACTCATAACCCATTACGTATCACTGAGTTCTATTTTAGCTGGTTTTACCTTTCCGATTAGTATTGCCTTTATTTTTAAAACCAGCGTTCCGTCTATATTGCTATATGGTATCGCTATATGTGCTCTAATTTTGGTCACACACCAAAAGAACATTGAACGGTTATTAAAGGGGCATGAATCAAAAATATATCTCTTCCGACGCAGATCTGGTTGAATTAGGCATAGCATTTGTGTTTTACTAATAAGTAAAATACGTTGATCACTAAACACAGTTCTATATAATATGAAAAAAATAACAAAATATATACCACTGGCCTTGATTTCTGCCGTGTTGGTTGGTTGTGCGACGTCTGCTATTACGGGGCGCAGATATTTAAGACTAGTTGATTCGGAGACCATTAATCAACAGGCATCTGTTGCATACAAAGAGTTCTTGGGGAGTAACAGCTCGAAAGTAGTTACCGGTACAGCACAAGCCACCATGGTAAAAAACGTGGGTAATCGTATAGCGACAGCGACACAACAGTTTTTAACGGAAAGAGGAATCGCAGATAATTTCAATTTCAATTGGGAGTTTAATTTAGTAGAAAGCCCAGATGTAAATGCATGGTGTATGCCTGGTGGTAAAGTGGCTGTCTATACTGGTATTCTTCCAATAACAGCTACAGAAGCTGGTTTGGCCACGGTGATGGGACATGAAATTGCACACGCGATTGAAGAACACTCTGTTGCACAGATATCTAACCAAATGGCTTTGCAGTTAGGTGGCGCAGTCGTAGGTGGTGCGGCACAATTGAGTAGAAATAGAAGTGTCGGCATCTTTAATCAAGTATATGGTATTGGTGGAAATCTAGGTATGTTGCGCTTTTCCAGACAGGATGAGTTAGCTGCAGACCGTGCTGGAATCATTATCATGGCTTTGGCGGGATACGATCCGAATGAAGCTGTTCAATTTTGGAGCAGGATGGCAAACGCTAAATCTGGTCAGTCTCAGCCAGAATTTTTGAGTACGCACCCAAGTGATGCAAGACGTATTAGCCAGTTGGAATCATTGGTTCCGGAGGCGATGAAACACTATAGAAAATAAATAGCATACACTATTATACGGTAAAAGGAAGAACCCCACAGGTTCTTCCTTTTTTTTGTAACAAATGTTTATATATAGCTACTAATACTAAAAAACCAACGGAATGGATCTATTGATTAATAACCTGACAAAAACATATGACAATGGCGTGAAGGCCTTAGATGGGATCGACTTGCACATTAAACCCGGTATGTTTGGACTATTAGGTCCTAATGGAGCTGGAAAATCTACATTGATGCGTACCATAGCTACACTACAGCGACCAGATAAGGGTACAGTATCTTTCGGCGATATAGATGTATTGAAAGATCCTATGCAATTGCGCCGTGTTTTAGGTTATCTTCCGCAGGAGTTTGGCGTGTATCCCAACATGTCTGCAGAAGATTTATTAGACTATTTTGCCCATTTAAAAGGAGTCAGTAGTCGCGTTGATCGTAAGAAAATTGTACAGAAGGTGTTGGAGATCACGAACCTATATCAAGTAAAATCCAAGAGTGTTAGTGGGTATTCCGGCGGTATGAAGCAGCGTTTTGGAATTGCTCAACTTCTGCTGAATGATCCTAAATTGATTATCGTCGATGAGCCTACAGCGGGACTTGATCCAGCAGAAAGACAGCGTTTCTTAAATGTACTTCGTGAGATCGGTACCAATCATACGGTTATTTTTTCGACACATATCGTCGATGATGTGCGCGAATTGTGCCACGAACTGGCTATCGTAAATGGCGGAAAGGTACTATACCGAGGTAGTTCACAGGCTGGCGAAGATGATTTGCGCGGTAAGATATGGACAAACAATATCGATCGGGAAGCTTTTGACGCCGTCAACAGCCAATATAATGTCATCTCGTCCAGCTATAATAGAGACAACTCACTCAACATTAGAGTATACAATGAGCAAAGTCCGGGCGAACAGTTCGCCTCCGCAGAGCCGATCTTGGAAGATGTGTACTTTGTTTCATTAAAAAGAGATAGCCAACATGTTTAGTACTATCTTTTCTTTCGAAATCAAGCGTTGGCTTCGCAATCCCGTTTTTTACGTGTATTGTGTGCTCTTTTTTGTGGTGTCGGTATTTACATCGATGTCGTCTTTGGGCGCCTTTGATGCGGTAACAGTCACCACATCTAGCCCAACATATGTCAATTCACCGGTAAATGTAGCTGGTTTTCTTAATGCATTCTCTACGTTAGTTTATTTTCTGCTGCCTACCATTATTGGCGCATCGGTGTACCGAGATTATCAGTATCAAATGCACCATGTGCTTTTCTCTTATCCGTTGACGAAACCCGCTTATCTTTCTGCTAAATTCTTAAGTAGCTTATGCATTACGCTAGTCATTCCGGTAGCTTGTGTTCTCGGTTTTATCGTTGCACAATATATGCCAAATGTGAATCAAGAGTTGTTGGGTCCCAATGATGTATTGGCGTATTTCCAAGCATTCTTGGTAATCATTGTGCCTAATATGGTGTTGTTTGGTTTGCTGGTTTTTGCGGTAGTCAACTATGCCAGAAACGTCTATATCGGCTTTATCTTCGTGCTGTTACTCTTTGTATTGCAAACGGTGTTGGGCATGTTGGGAGGCAATATGGAAAACCAATACTTAGTAGCTTTGTTAGACCCGTTTGGCTTCAGTCCAATAAGTTATTACACCAAATACTGGAGTGTAGCGGAGCAGAATACCCGTTATTTACCATTCACGGGTGTTATGCTATACAACAGGCTGATTTGGCTGGGCGTAGCTGCTGTAATCGGCGTATTGGTTTACCGTTCTTTTAGCTTTTCACATTTAGGTCATCAATTTGCCAGACGTAAAGATGGTAACCGTGTGATTAAGGAAAACTTCGGCAGCGTGATGAAGATTGATTTGCCAAAGGTCAGATTGTTTTATGATTTCTGGAGCCGTTTAGGTGTGGCTTTTCGAATCTCACTCTACGACTTGAAAGCCATTGTGCGCAATTGGACCTTTATCGTTATTATGGTAATTGCCGTGTTGATGGTTCTTATCGTAACAGCATCTGTCGGAAATTTGATGGGAACAGAAACGTATCCAGTAACCTGGAAGCTGTTATCTACAATTGGATCAGTTTATAGCTTTTTTATTGTGATCCTGATCTTCCTTTTCTCCGGCATCCTGATCCAACGGGCTCGCATGGCGAAGATGGATTTGCTTGTAGATTCGACCGCAGTACCCAATTGGGTGTTGTACTTCTCCAAGATTTTGGCTTTGCTGCAGATGACAGTGTTGATTCTGCTGACCAGTATGCTTACCGGAATTGGATATCAGATTTACCATGGTTTCTACCACTTTGAGATCGGTCATTACCTCATGGAATTGTTTGTTTTAGATCTGCCAAAGTACCTCGTTTTCGTTCTCTTTGGTCTATTTATACATTCTTTCTTCAAAAATTACTTCGTCGGATTTATTGTTTGCTTGGCGATCTTTATTGGTTTACCTTTTCTATCCCGAATAGGGATAGAACAAGCTATTTATAAGTTTAATGCTGGCCCGAGCTATGAGTATTCTGATATGAATAGTTATGGCAGCTTGCGTACCTACTTCTACTATCGATTATATTGGTTTTTGTTTTCTGTTGTGCTCACGGGCATTGCACTGCTATTTTGGAGACGAGGATTGATGGGAAGTTTTAAAGGTCGGTTCAGTACACTCAGCCAACGTGTAAAACTCGGCTTGATACTACCTACAGCATTCGCCGCGATTGCCTTTGTCGGGCTGGGATATGCCATTTATTATCAAAATAATATTGCGGAGCCCTATTATTCCGATCAGGATCGTGAAAAAATCTTGGTAGATATTGAGAAAAAATACCATCATTATGGTGACATGCCTGCACCACGTCTTATTGACGTGAAACTGAATATGGATATCTTTCCTGAAGAGCGCAATTACCAAGCTTCATTACGTATGGTGTATGTAAATCGTACCGATAGGCCGATCGACACCTTATTTATGTCGCACGACGATAATATTACGTCGGAACGATTTTCCATTGAGAACGCTACGGTAATAGATGATACCGTAGCAAACATAAAAATCTATGTATTGGCAACACCATTGCAGCCATTGGACACGATGGAGATGGCCTTTTCTTTTGCCAATAAGCCCAATACATTTTTGAAGGATAAGTCACCAATCTTGGCCAATGGAACGTTTATCAACAGTAGCATGTTTCCAACATTTGCCTACGATCCTGGAATGGAGCTGACCGACAATAAAGTGAGAGCGAAATACGGACTTCCTCCAAAAGATAGGATGCCTGATCCGACAAATACGGAAGCGCTGGGCAATAATTATATCTCGCACGATGCGGATTGGATCGATTTTGAGGCTACGGTAAGCACTTCATCCGATCAGATTGCTATAGCACCCGGATACCTGCAAAAAGAATGGACTGGAGAAGACGGACGGCGTTATTTCCATTACCAGATGGACAATAAAATGCTGAATTTCTATTCCGTGATCTCTGCACGTTTTGAGGTGATGCGCGATTCTTTGAATGATGTAAATCTGGAAATCTACTATCACCGTGATCACACCTATAACCTGGATCGCATGATGGCTTCCATGAAAAAATCACTGGAATATTACGAAGCCAACTATAGCCCGTATCAATTTACTCAATTGCGGGTAATCGAGTTTCCAATGACGCATGGCACCTTTGCGCAAGCATTTGCCAATACGGTTCCGTTCTCGGAAGCGATTGGCTTTATTGCTAAAGTGGACGAAGACGATCCGAACGGAATAGACTATCCATATAGCGTGATCGCACATGAATTTGCACATCAGTGGTGGGCACATCAGGTGATTGGAGCCCGGGTGAAGGGGGTGACCATGATGTCCGAATCCCTGGCAGAGTATAGCTCCTTAAAAGTACTGGAACATACGTATGGCACGCATCAAATGCGTCGCTTTCTTAAGGAAGCGCTTGATAGCTATCTGCAGGGTCGCTCCAACGAACAGTTGGGAGAAAATCCGCTTATGTATAATGAAAATCAAGGTTACATTCATTACAACAAAGGGTCTTTAGCCATGTATGCACTTAGTGATTTGATGGGAGAGCAGCCCTTCAATGCGATGTTGAGCGATTATATTGATGCGGTTGCCTTTCAATATCCTCCATATACCACCTCCTTGGAGTTTGTTGAACTTATGAGAGAGCGAGTGCCTGATTCGCTTCGATATACCATTCGTGATATGTTTGAAACGATTACGCTTTACGATAATAAGATTACGAACGTCAGTTCCAAAGCGCTGTCCAATGGCAAGTACCAGGTCGACCTTGAGTTTCAAGTATCGAAATACCGCACGGATGCCAAAGGGAAGAAAAGTTTTGAGGACATAGTAAGTACTGGCCTAAAAGCGGACGTGGATGGCGAAGAGGTACGCTCGCTTCCATTGGGCGATTACATTGATGTCGCCATCTTTGGAGAACCAAGTAAAGCTGGCGCACACCAAGTCGACAACCCGATTTATACGAAGCGCATTAAGGTCAATGAGATCAAAAATAAAATGCAAATCGTGGTAAGTAGTAAGCCGCTTGAGGTTGGGGTAGATCCGAATAACAAGTTGATTGATGCCGATTCCAACGATAATCGGAAGAAGATATAGTTTAATTTTTACCTGTTGTTAAGACCTCGATGGCAATTGCCGCGAGGTCTTTTTTATTCGCTTCACGGTATATTTGTCTTTGCAGAATCCAGAGGAACACGAAGTACAAAAATGTTGTGATTCGAACCATTGTCTTCGTAGGAAAGTGTTCCACTATGCAATTTAGCAAAAGAGTAAGCCAGCGCTAGGCCTAAACCAGACCCGCTAACGTGATAATGTACGCTTGATCGATGGAAAGGTTTAAAGATTTCGGAAACGTCCGAAGCTTGCAATTTAATACCATCATTCTCCATCATCAAAACAAATGTGCCTTTTTTCAAATCCTCTTTTAGGTTGATAATAACTAGCTTATCGGCGTATTTCACCGCGTTGGATAATAAATTACTGATTATTTTATAAATGACTTCTACATCAATGTATGCTTCTAGCGAGTCTTGAATCTGTAGTGTTACTTGAAGGGATCTATTTTCTATAATCGGCTCAAATTCCTGTACGCAAAGTTGCACTAGCGGCGCCAGGTGCTGCCTCTTCAAATGCAGAGATACCTCGTCACTCTCGACCTTTCGGAAATCCAGAAGCTGGTCGGTCAATGATATGAGCCTATCCGTATTGATTTGGATCGTTCGGAGCCATTTATTTGTTTTATCATTATGTTCTACCGAAGTGATCTTCTCCAATGGTGCTTTAATCAGCGTAAGTGGCGTCTTTATCTCGTGTGTTACACGCATAAAAAAATCCATTTTGGCTTTGTACAATTCACGTTCTTTGTGCGACTTTATCGTCTGTAACCGTCGTCTGTTTTTCTCTCGCACATGCCGATCATAAAAATAGATCGATAAGCTTATGATGCTGAGCACAAAAATGCCATAAAATACAAATGCGGGCAGACTTGCCCACAGTGGTGGTCTAATTATGATTTGCAATTGTTTCTCTTTCGAGATGGGTAATCCATTGGCATCACAGGCCAAAACCTGAAAGGTATAACGCCCGGGCGGTATCTTGGTGAAGTTAGCTTTGCTGTTTTTACGCAGAAAAGTCCATGCCGAATCCAAGCCAAGCAGCCGATAGCGGTAGGAAGTAGACTGTGCAGATACATAATTGAGCGCAGCAAAATCTATACTTAATGTAGATTCATCATGATCTAATGTGATGGCGTCGGCATAAGTAATCGATCGGGTAAGATCACCGGGCGCCCCACCAATTATCAGCTCCCGCTGATGAGATTGTATCCCAGTAATGTAAATTGGGGTCACCATATTGGTGCGATACAGCGCGCTTAGCACTTGCGGATTAAAGCGAATCATTCCTTTGGTAGATCCGAAGTAGAGGTATCCATTAGAATCTTTAAATGCAGAGTTGTAATTAAACTGAAGATCTAAAATGCCCAATTCTGTGTCGAATGTTTCAATCCCACGCTTGCTGTACTCCATTTTTACCAAACCTTGAGACGTGCTGATCCACATGTTATGTAAGACATCTTGCTCAAAACCTAGGATAAGATTGCTGGGAAGTCCATTTCTAGTGGTGATGCGCTCAAAATTGTTTTCCTTTTCACGCCATAGCGCGATGCCACTCTCTGTACCAATCCAAATTTGTCCGGCATGATCTTGAAATATTCGGTTCGCACGATTGCTATTGAGCGAATTTTTATCTTTTGGATCGTGCCAGTACCTTTCGATCTTGCCATTTATACGATCCAACTTGATAATGCCATTTCGCCACGTCGTGAGCCAGATGAATCCCTTATTGTCTTCGAAAATGGAGGTATAAAAGACATGTTGCGGCACGTGTTGTACATATTGAATACGATCACTGCCGGGCGTAAACGTATACAATCCTTTGGAAGTGGCGAGTAACACGCCATCTTGGCGCGTTTTATAAATAGAATATACAAAATCATCTCCTAATGCTCCATCGGTAGAGGCGATCGTGAGAGATTTGATCACACGTTTGCTACGTACATCTACCACATCCATTCCTTTATAAAAAGTGCCTACTAAGAGACTATCGCCGACCAGTGCTAAACCATGTATGTTCGTGTGGGAAAGGCCAGAAGATGGACCTAAGGTTTGGAAATGATTTCGTTTTGGCGACCAGCAGGTCAGCCCTTGATCTTCTGTGCCAATCCAGATGTTGTGATATGCATCTTCTACTACCTCTCTGGTGGCATGTCCCTGGATAGAATTGCTGGAATAGCGCGGGAAAATCTTTTCAAAAAAGTTGTGCTGTCGATGGTAGTAATTTAACCCGCCGAAAAATGTGCCGACCCAGATTCCCTGCTGATGATCTTTGGTGATGGTGTATAAGGCATTATCGCTTAGGCTCCAAGGATTATCTTTTTCGTGATTTTGGACAGTATAGCTACCACGCTGTTTATCATAAATTACTAGGCCCATTTCTGTAGCGATCCATAGCTGGTCTTGATCCACTTCTATGATATCACGCACAAACAAAGGCGTATTGGGTAACAAGTTTGGAATCAGGTGATCAGCCTTTCTTGTAGCTTGGGACCAGCGGAAAACACCACGTTTGGAGGTGCCTGCCCAAATCTCATTCTGATCATCTACGTACAGCTTTTCAATCCGATTATTCCAGCGAGTGTCGGACTCCAGCGGGTAGCGCTGCTGTCCGCTCAACGATACAATGCTGGCTCCTGCGCCATACCATATTTTGTTGAGTCGATCGATGCAAAAATGCGCAACATGATCTCGCATATGACTGACTTTACACGTTAGTTTACGCTGTTTTACGCTATAGTGGAATAGTTCGTTGTTGGCAATGAACCACATATCTCCAATACGATCTTTCTGAATCTGTACAATCTCTTTTGTTAGCGTTTCGGGCAACAAAGAAAAGGCTTGTCTGTAGGGATCGAAAATATATAAACCCTGATCGGTACCTACCCAGATTTCTTTATTATCAGCTACACATAGACTGTGAATGAAATTGCTTCCTAAGCCCGTTTCAATGGTGGGATTAGCATAGTAGGTTTTGAAATTATAACCATCAAAGCGGTTGAGCCCATGTCGGGTGCCAAACCATAAGAAGCCGTCTTGATCCTGAGCACTGCAAAGTACCGCATTATTAGACAATCCACTGGCTACTTGAAAATTGTTGAAATAAATCTGTGCAGAAAGAGGTGTTGTGCTCAAAAAAAAATAGAGCAAAATAGTACACAGGCCAATCCAAGACTGCGTGGGTGAGACGATTTTGAACCTTTTTGAGCTAAAACAGCAAATTTTTAACATGATTATTTCACAACTTTGCGATAGGTAGTTACGTGATATTCACGTTTTTTCATCTGCAATTATAAACAAAAATACGATAACAGGTAGTATTAAAAGGAGTTTCGCCGGAAGGGCGTTTGTCTATCATAATAACCCGTTAATAGGTACTTTTCCATGGGGAGAATAATGCAAAATTATCCCAAAATCTAATATGAACGCATGAAGCTATATTTGTTTTTTTTCCTTTGGCTATTTGTTAGCCTTGCCTCCTGTAATCGGTCGGTATCAGAGCAGGCTCAACCCAGTAATCCGTTGGACGTACCCTTTGGCGATCCCTATGTTTTATATGATAAAGCATCTGATCGCTATTATATGTATGGCACCGGAGGCGTAGATAATGGATTCGCCGTGTATGCGTCGGATGACATGACATCCTGGGAAAAGGAGGGCACAGCATACAGTAATAATCAGGAACACGCGTGGGGTGTAAAGGATTTTTGGGCGCCAGAAGTATATGAGCACAACGGCAAATATTACCTCTTCTACAGCGCGCACTGGAAAGACAATCCCAATAATGAATTGGAGAACTATCGGATCGGCGTAGCAGAAGCAGATACCCCCCTTGGTCCGTTTATAGATCGTTCATCGGGCCCAATCTTCGATCCAGGATATCCTATCATAGATGCCAATTTATACTTTGCAGACAATGGCAAGGTGTACATGTACTATTCCAGATGTTGCTACAAGCATGCCGTAGAGTCCGAGATATCGGAGTGGGCAAAGGAGAAAGGCCTATTCGATACGATTGAAGAGAGTTGGATTTATGGCATTGAGCTCGCAGCCGATTTCTCTCGTGTAGTTGGTGAACCAGTATTGTTACTGCGCCCACCCGTAAATATGGCCGATAAGCAATCCGAGTGGGAAAGCCGCTCTGTAACCAGCGGAGAAGTAAACCGCAGGTGGACAGAAGGATCCTACCTTTTCAAAGAAGGACAAACCTATTATATGATGTATTCGGCTAATTATTTTGGTGGCGAGAATTATGCCGTTGGTTATGCGACATCCACGCATCCTTTGGGTCCGTTTGAAAAATCAGCAAACAACCCTATACTACAAAAAAATACGCAGGATGGCGGTATAGTAACCGGCACTGGCCACAATAGTTTGGTAAAAGATCGTACTGGAACTACCTGGTGTGTATACCATGGCCGCACGAATAAAACAGGAGACCAGCGTTTGGCATTTATTGATCGCCTCCTGATCGACGATGCAGGCAACCTCAGGGTAGAAGGCCCTACCGTAAATAGTAAAGATTGATAAATAGCACCCCTCTATCAAAGCGATTAGTTATGAGATTATTTTTTTCCCCTTTTCAACGTTTGTTAAGCTGTGTCCTGTGGTTTGGTATAACGGCACTGGCGTTTATTTCCTGTAGCTTTAGCGATGATACGGAGATGATTAGTCAGCTTCAGCAGGCAGATTCTATACCAATTTATGCAGCAGATCCCACCATCTTTGAAGACAATGGTGTCTATTATCTTTACGGTACGGATGGGGGTCAGCCAGATCACGGATTCCGGGTATATCAATCTACAGACCTGAAAAATTGGGAAGGTCCGGTAGGGGCTCGCGATGGATTTGCTTTGGTTAAAGACGATGTGTTTGGAGACAAAGGATTTTGGGCGCCTCAAGTGTGGAAAGAAGGTAATGTATTTTATATGGCTTACACGGCCAACGAGAATATCGCGATTGCACAGAGTACATCTCCGATTGGTCCATTCACACAACAGCAAAAGGTACCCATTATCTCCGAAGGAAAGCAGATCGACCCGTTCATTTATACCGATGACGACGGGAAAAAATACCTGTACCACGTAAAGTTGCAAAATGGCAACCGTATTTTTGTCGCGGAGCTTAATGATGACTATGGATCGATTAAGCCCGAGTCATTGCTGGAGCTTCTGGATGCCAACTTGCCCTGGGAAAATACAGAAAATGCTTCTTGGCCGGTTGCCGAAGGACCAACCGTTATAAAACGCGATAATAAGTACTATATGTTTTATTCGGCGAATGATTTTCGGAATCCCTATTATGCGGTAGGAGTCGCTGTTGCCGATCAAGCAACAGGACCGTGGACTAAGGTTGGAAATGAAGCATTGTTGAGTGTCGATCATACCAATTGGCCGGGTACAGGGCACGGTGATGTTTTCAGAGCAGATAATCAATGGTATTATGTATGCCACACACACAACTCAACAACCACAGTGGGCCCGCGTCGTACAGCTATCGTGCCTTTCGACTGGAATACCGAGGATGCTGGCGGTATAAGAGTCCCTGTTTTTAAAGGCGATAAAATAAAGTTTTTGCACGTGAAAAATTAAGCATATCATGCTCCACACGACTAAGGATGTGGAACGTGATACAGTTTGATTAGGTTTTGATACAATATGGCAAGCTTTGTGTCCACAAAATGAATAGCTTCGATACGATCAGTAATGAGGTAAATTAACTACAACGATATCGTATTTTTTAGTGGAATTTCCATTAAAAAATAACTAGCTTCGATATCATCAGTCTCTGAATAAGCAACTTCTAACGATAGCGCTTTTCAGTAGATCTTTTTGATGCCATTATAGACGATCAACTTTACGAATAATAATGTATGACGAAAATCGCAAAGCGATTTTCATGATTGTATTTTCACGAGATAAGCCTGTTAAAACTATATGCTTTCTGGATAGAAGAGTACCTAACCGAATGGACAGAAAAAAATTTATTACAAGTTCAGCACTTTTAGCCGCTTCCGCCCTGAGTTGGGGAGCTTTGGCCAAATCCTTTACATCCAATTCCGTACGTGTGGGTGTTATTGGTATACATGGTATGGGTTGGGCCAATTTGCAGGCGATCCTGAAAGATAAGAGGGTGCAGTGTACTGCGCTTTGCGATGTAGATCAGGATGTACTGACCAAGCGGGTAGGAGAGTTGGCTGCCCGAAATATTCATGTAACTACGTATACCGATTATAAAGAATTACTTAACGATCCAAAAGTAGATGCCGTAATCATTGGTACGCCAGATCATTGGCATTGTTTGCAAATGGTAGATGCGGTAAAGGCTGGAAAACATGTGTATGTAGAAAAGCCAATCGGTAACTCCATTGCGGAGTGTGAGGTGATGGTCGCTGCCGCGCAATCTCGCCGCGCAATTGTGCAGGTAGGACAGTGGCAACGCAGTCAGCAGCACTTCAAAGATGCTATTGATTTTGTGCACTCTGGTAAATTAGGTAAGATAAGACAGGTAAAAGCGTGGTCTTACGTAGGGTGGAAAACGCCCATCACCAAAAAACCGGATGGAGTGGCACCGGCCGGAGTAGATTACAATAAATGGCTTGGCCCTGCTCAAAAAAGAGCCTTTAATCCCAATCGCTTTCATTTCGAATTTCGATGGTTTTGGGATTATGCCGGGGGCCTGATGACTGATTGGGGCGTACATATGCTGGATTACGCACTACTGGGAATGAAGGTGTCTGATCCGGTATCCGTGATGGCGGCAGGAGGTAAATTTGCAGATCCGAATGGTGCATCGGAAACGCCAGACACGCTTACTGCAGTATACGAGTTTGAAGATTTTAATATTCAGTGGGAACACGCTATTGGCATCAGTGGAGGCCCATATAACCGAGATCATGGTGTGGCTTTCATCGGTAATAACGGCACATTAGTACTCAATCGTGGCGGCTGGGAAGTCATTCCCGAGAGCAACCGCATGCCAGCCGTATCCCTGCAAAAATCGGTGGACGACGGGCTGGATAAGCACATGGTCAATTTTGTGTATGCGATTATGCAGCAGAAGCCGGAGGTATTGCATGCGCCTATCGAAGCCGGTGCACATATTGCCATCTTCGCGCAACTAGGAAATATCGCGTACCGAACAGGACAAAAACTTTACTGGGACAAAGACAAGCGTCAGTTTACCAACAGACGTGCAAATCGATTGCTCGCCGCGCGTTATCATAATGGGTATACTATGCCCAAGGCCTAGCACAATTTTATAGTTAAAAAAGAACAACCAAATAAATGCTAATGATGATTAAAACAACGATAATAAGAAGAAGGATGCAATCCTGGTGTAAGGTAATGGCTGTGGCCGGTGCCGCTTTGGTGATCGGTATGCCCGCTGAGGGATTCGCGCAAGGAAATAACAACAAGCGCGGTTGGAAAAATTTGTTCGATGGTCAAACTTTGCAAGGCTGGAAAGCGGTAGGTGGCAAAGCGCCATATGCAGTAACCAACGGTGAGATTGTCGGCACGATGACGAAGGGAACACCAAACTCTTTTCTGATCACGGAGCAGGAATATGGTGACTTTATATTGGAATTAGATATTAAGCTGGAGGGCGATCAAACTAACTCCGGTGTGCAGATACGTAGTCATATTGATATGCAGGCAGATGGCGGGAGAGGTCGAGTTTACGGCAGGCAGGTAGAAGTAGATCCTAGCGACCGTGCCTGGACAGGAGGTATTTATGATGAAGCACGGCGCGGCTGGCTATATCCGCTGGATTTGAATGAAAAAGCGAAGACCGCTTACAAAAGAAATGAGTACAATCGTTTACGTATTGAAGCCATCGGCGACGAGTTGCGCACCTGGGTAAATGGGGTGCCGGTAGCCTACGTAGTGGACACGCTGGATCAAAAAGGATTTATCGGATTGCAGGTGCATAGCATCACAGACGATCAAGATGGCAAGAAAGTATATTTTAAGAATATCCGGATTCAGACGGAAAACTTGAAACCTTCTTCTTTTGCCAAAGAACAACACATTGTCAATTTAAAGCCCAACAACCTTAGTGCTGCCGAGAAGAAAGCAGGCTGGCATTTGCTGTTCGACGGAAATTCGGCGGATCAATGGCGCAGCGTACGCGATCAAAACTTCCCGGCTAACGGTTGGAAAGTCGGAGACGGTATCATCAAGGTACAAAAATCAGATGGTGGAGAGTCCACGAATGGTGGCGACATCATTACGCGTGACAAATACGCTGTTTTTGACCTGTCTTTCGAATTCAAATTGACCCCGGGAGCGAATAGTGGTGTAAAATACTTCGTAACGCTGAAAGAGCAAACCACAGGTTCGGCCATTGGGTTGGAGTATCAGGTATTGGATGACGCACGTCATCCAGATGCCAAAATGGGACGCGATGGCAATCGTACCTTGGCTTCCCTGTATGATTTGATGACCTCTAAACGGGATGACCGCGCCCGCCGCCCGGTAGGTGAGTGGAATCGTGGACGTGTTGTGGTCGATGCAAACAACAACGTGACCCACTACCTCAATGGCGTTAAGATGTTGAGTTACCAACGCGGATCGGAAGAGTTCAAAGACTTGGTAGCGAAAAGTAAATACAAAGATTGGGAAAAATTCGGCGAAGCTAAAGAAGGTCATATTCTGCTGCAGGATCACGGAGATGAGGTCTCGTTCCGCAACATCAAAATTAATAAACGCAAATAATCCTGCATCTAAAAATTAACGAACTATGAATCATTACTTATCCCGTAGAAGTTTTATTGCTCGTACTGCGATGGCAGGTGGCGCAGCCCTACTTTCTAATAGCGTCCTGGGGAACGTGAAACTGGCATCGGCCAATGAGCGGGTAAATCTTGCCTGTGTAGGCATTGGCAATCGAGCGGCCGAAATTATCAAAGATTTATATAAAACCGGATTGTGTAACGTCGTGGCGTTATGCGATGTAGATATGGGCGCAAAACAAACACAGGAAATCCTAAAAATGTTTCCTGATGCGCGCAAATTCCAAGATTTTCGACGGATGTTTGACGAAGCCGGTAAGGACTTCGATGCGGTTTCGATTGCTACACCCGACTTTGCTCACTTTGCGGTGACTATGCTAGCGATCGATCAAGGAAAACACGTGTATGTAGAAAAGCCCATGGCGCACACATTCAACGAAGTGGAATTGATGATGCAGATAGCGAAAAAACACCCCAAAGTAGCCACACAAATGGGTAACCAAGGGCACTCTGAAGCCAATTATTTTCAATTTAAAGCCTGGAAAGAAGCGGGGATTATCAAAGATGTCACGCGGATAGATGCGCATATGAATATGCCGCGTCGTTGGCATGGTTGGGATCCGAATATTAAACGATTTCCGATGCCGGAAACTATTCCAAGTACACTAGATTGGGAAATTTGGCAAATGCAAACTTGGGGTCATGACTACAATAAAGACTTTGTAAATGGGCAGTGGCGCTGTTGGTTTGATTTTGGTATGGGTGCGCTAGGCGATTGGGGGGCACATATTCTGGATACAGCACATGAGTTCCTGGCTTTGGGCTTGCCTAACCGGGTAGAAGCGGTGTCCTTAGATGGGCACAACTCGTTCTTTTTTCCGATGTCTTCCACGCTGAAATTCAGCTTTCCTAAACGGAAAAACATGCCGAAGCTGGATATCAACTGGTACGATGGATTAGATAACCTGCCTCCGATTCCGGAAGGCTACGGCGTATCGGGCTTGGATCCAAATATACCACCACCAAGTACGGGTACGATCGAGCCCGCCAAACTTAACCCGGGTAAGATTATCTATGGAAAAGACCTCACCTTCAAAGGTGGATCACATGGTAGTACTTTGTCTATCATTCCGGAAGGGAAGGCGCAGGAAATGGAACGTCGCTTGCCAGAAGTGCCAACATCTCCATCCAATCACTTCGCCAACTTTCTGAAAGCCTGTAAGGGGGAAGAGAAAACGCGTTCTCCGTTCGAAATTGCTGGTCCCTTAAGTCAGGTGTTTTGTTTAGGTGTGATCGCGCAACGGTTAAATACCAAAATGGATTTCGATCCCGTCCGTAAGGAAATAACGAACGATAAATTTGCTAATGCCCTCTTGGTTGGGCCGCCGCCAGTAAAAGGTTGGGAAGACTTTTACAAAGTGTAAACGCAAAATCACCAAGAAAAAATACAATCATTACATCATTTACTTATCAGAAACAGCACAAATAATGAACAAACTTCGCGTATTAGCTTGTTTGGTAGCGGTCGGATTTGCTTCGGCCGAAGCGCAAGAATGGAAGCCTGCAGGGGACAAGATCATGACTACCTGGGGCGAAAATCTAAATTATAAACAACCACATCCAGAATACCCACGGCCACAGCTGGAAAGAACAGACAACTGGAAAAATCTAAATGGGCTTTGGAAGTATGCTATTGTGGAGCAAGGAGTATCCGCTGCACCTACGCAATGGGACGGAGATATATTAGTGCCATTTGCAGTAGAATCCGCACTTTCTGGTGTTGGTCGCTCTGTCAATAAAGATCAGGCACTTTGGTATAAGAATGAAATCAGCGTGCCAACACGCTGGCAAAAAGGAAAGACCTTGCTTCACTTTGGAGCGGTAGACTGGCGTTGCGACGTCTATGTGAATGGCCAGCATATCGGACAGCACGAAGGCGGATTCGATCCATTTTCTTTTGATATCAGCAAAGCGTTGAAAAAGGGCGAAAAACAAGAAGTAGTGATTCGAGTCTGGGATCCTACGAGCGATGGGCCACAGCCGCGCGGGAAACAGATTAATAATCCTCACGGTATTTGGTATACACCCGTATCCGGGATCTGGCAAACCGTATGGGTAGAGTCTGTGCCAACCACATACATTGTAGACACAAAGCAAACACCCAATGTGGATAAATCAATCTTAACAGTTTCTGCCCATATCGAATCTGCCCAATCCGGCGATCAGTTATTGGTGGAAGCATTCGACGGTTCGAAGAAAATTGCCGAGGCGACAGCAGCTGCTTCCGGGTCGATAGATTTGCCATTGAGCAACATAGAATTGTGGAGCCCAGACAAACCAAAGCTATACGATTTACAATTGAAAGTAGTACGCGGTGGAAAAGTCATTGACCAGGCAAAAAGTTATTTTGCCATGCGCAAAATTAGCATGAAGGCCGATGAGAAAGGTATTCAACGCATGTACCTGAATGACAAATTTGTTTTCCATTATGGGCCACTCGATCAGGGTTGGTGGCCAGACGGATTGCATACGGCTCCTTCCGATGAAGCGCTTAAATTCGATATCGTCAAGACAAAAGAAATGGGCTTTAACATGATTCGTAAACACATTAAGGTAGAGCCGGCCAGATGGTACAGACACTGCGATAGCTTAGGTATTTTGGTATGGCAGGATATGCCAAGTGGCGATTTAGGTGGTAATACCTGGGATATGCAACCCGGAAAAGTCTCTAATGGCCAGCATGACAAAGATCGTACGCCAGAGTCGGAAGCCATCCACCGTAAGGAGTGGAAAACCATTATGGATAAGTTACATAATTTCCCAAGTATTGTAATCTGGGTGCCTTTCAATGAAGCTTGGGGCCAATTCAAGACTGAGGAAATCACTAATTGGACGATGGAATACGATCCATCTCGCTTAGTAAATAGCGCTAGTGGTGGTAACTTTGCTTATGTAGGCCACATTTTGGATATACATAATTACCCGGATGCTGCTATGCCAGATCCAAGATTATTTGGGGATAAATTTATCTTAGCATTAGGTGAGTTTGGTGGCTTCGGCTTACCAATCGATGGGCATACTTGGCAGGATAAAGACAATTGGGGATACGTGTCATTCAAAAATAAAGAAGAATTGACAGAGCGCTATCAAAAAGCGATCACAGATCTTTCTAAATTGATCCCGAGAGGATTATCTGCCGCGGTGTATACACAGACTACAGATGTAGAAGTAGAGACCAATGGATTAATGACGTATGACAGAAAAGTGATTAAAATTCCAGAGGCTACCCTCGAAAAAATGCATAGCATCCTGTACAAGTAATAAAAATTGTAAGAATTAATTTTTTTAAAGTCCCTCAAATGAACATTTGAGGGACTTTTTTCGTGGTTATCTGCCAAAAAGTTAAGCGTCCGCAGATTAAAATTTATTTAAAGTAGAGGGCTTATTTCTATTTAAAATGATGAAACGAAAAAGATCAGCAAGTACCAAAGCAAAAATGCTACGAGGAGTGGAAGATATCCTGAAAGAGGCAGGATGTAATAAGATTAATGTCGCCTATATTAGTACCTTCAGCGGTATAGACCGTAAACTCCTGTATTACCACTTCGGAAGCTTTTCCAACATGGTAACCGAATTTCTAAGACTGGAAAGTATGCAGTTTAAAGAGAAGTCTTTAGATGTACAGGATGAACAGGCTTTACCTAAATACTTGGAGCAGCGAATGAATACACTTTTTAATAATCCTTTGCTCGGTCAGCTATTGGTATGGGAACTCTCAGATCGAATTCCAGCATTGGAGGATTATGCTAGTCAACGCGAAAAAGAGGATATTGAATTTATGAAAAAGGTACTACCTGCTTCGAAAGATGTAGCAGGTGGAGCAGATATGCAAGCCGTATTTGCTCTTTTGCTGGGAGGTATACATTACTTGTCGGCCTATTCGCATCACAATACAAAACCATTTTTTGGAATGAATTTTAATGAGGAGCCACAGCGAAAGCGTCTTTTAGATCTATTGACCAGGATGCTCCTAGAAATTAAATAGATCGAATAAAAATCTTACATATAGCCTGATTACGCGAGCAATTCTATCAGCGTCTGGATGCCCATGTAGGTCATAATGATAGCGATAATGGTTCCCGAAGTCGTCAACAAGATTGGTTGTCGGTAGGAGCCAACCACCTGTGTATGATGGGCGGCGATAAGCATTATAGCCAGCGCTAAGGGAAGAATAAATCCATTTAGAGCACCCACGATAACCAAAGTTTGTACGGGATTGCCGATGAATCCGTAAAGCAGACAGGATATGACGATGAAGCATGTCGTTACCAGCCGAGTGTTGGTCTGGATACGTACGTGAAAACTTTTAATAAAAGTAATGGAGGTATAGGCCGATCCAATGACGGAGGTAATCGCTGCTGCCCACATCACAAGCCCAAAGATCTTATACCCTATTTCTCCGCCGGCCCACCTAAAAACGGACGCAGGCGGATTGGAGGGATCTATCAGATGACCAGCAGATACGACACCCAATGCCGCGATAAATAATAATATACGCATCACTGAAGCAATGCCAATAGCACTGATCGCTCCGCGATCTACAGTAGGAAGATTTTCTACCCCTTGAATTCCTCTATCTAATAAGCGATGCGCTCCCGCAAACGTGATATAACCACCTACTGTGCCGCCAATAATGGTAACCAGGGCGGTAAAACTAAATTGTTGGGGAGATAGGCTACGCACAGCCGCTTCCATGAGCGGTGGGTTGCTCTTAAAGGCAATGTAAAGCATGAGGAAAATCATCATCACACCCAGGATTTTTACGAAAAAATCCATCGCGAGGCTGGCTTCTTTGTACAGAAAGATGCCAATCGCGATCACCGCACTGCAGATAGCGCCATGGGTCACATCCAACCCAAATAATACCTGCAACCCAAGTCCTGCGCCTGCCAGGTTTCCGATATTGAAAGCCATACCGCCTAAAGCCACCATTGCTGCCAAACCATAACCTAAGCCCGGCAGTAATCTGTTTGCAATATCCTGCGCTGGCGTACCGCTCACCACAACGATCCGCCAAATATTTAGTTGGGCGACAATGTCGACCACGATCGAAGCTAGAATGACGAATCCAAAACTAGCTCCTAGCTGCGAGGTAAATAAAGCCGTCTGTGTTAAGAATCCTGGTCCGATAGCAGAGATTGCCATTAGGAAGGCTGCACTTAGCAGAGCACCCCAGTTTGATTTTTTCATACTATTGGTGCGCTGATAAAGATGTTTTCTTTCAGGAGGTGTGTAGTGAGATCTTGCGCAAACGACAAAGCATGTTCACCATCACCGTGAATACAAATAGTTTCAATATCTCGGGATACCCATATTTTGTCTATGCTTTGTACCCCCTGTTTCTTGACCATTAGAATAGACTGTTGCACTGCTTCTATTCTATCGGTAATCAATGCCATAGGGTCTTGCCTGGATACCAGGGTGCCATCCGATTCGTAACGTCGGTCGGCAAAACCTTCTTGTACTACTCGCAGGCCGTGCTCTTTGGCTACGTCAACGGTAGTGCTACCAGCCAATGCATACAACTTTAGTGCAGGATTAAAGTCAACAATAGCTTGCACGACTGCTTCAGAAAGCAAACGATCCTGCGCCACCATATTATAGAGTGCGCCATGCAGTTTAACATGTTGCATCTTACCACCAGCAACCTGTACGAAGCCGGATAAGGCTCCCATTTGATATAACACCAGCTGATAAGCTTCTCTGGGAGATATAGGATGAGGAATACGACCAAAATTAGCCTTGTCATCCAATCCGGGGTGTGCTCCAATCGCCACCCCTCTTTTTAGTGCTGCTGCGATAGTAATTTCCATGCGCATAGCATCCCCTGCATGAAAACCGCAGGCAATATTTGCGGAGGATACCAAATCTAATAAAGCCTCATCGATTTGGTTTGGTTGGTTTCCCGGAGTTTCGCCCAGATCACAGTTGATATCTATTGCGTACATTTTACGAGCTGTGGTAGTTAAAATCGATTGCTTCTGTCATTTTCCAATAATGGTCTTCTTGTTCAAGATAAAGGTTTTCTGCGTCTGCTACCGAAATTTCTTGAAAACAAATGCGATCGCCGGGCTTCAATTGTCCGCAGCGAGGCAGATCCACCGCCGCTACCTGCGCGATACGTGGGTAGCCGCCAGTCGTCTGGCAGTCGGCCATTAGCAGAATAGGGTGTCCGTTTCCAGGTACTTGTATGGTGCCAGGCAATACAGCGGTAGAAAGCATTTCCTGGTTTTCTTCTCTCTGCAGTATGGCACCCTCTAAAGTGTAACCCATGCGATTACTGTTTCGATCTATCTCAAAAATGGAGGATAAAAATCGTTGTTGGCTTTCGGACGTGAACCGATGTGCTTCCGGCCCGAGTACTACCCGAATTGCCTGTGTTCCCGCCGTTATTAACGACAGCGGCTTGAGCGACCATTGTGGATAGTGGCGCTTGTTATCTAATAGGTTTTTAAACAGCTGGCGGTGCTTTCTTTCCCAAGTCGATGCACGCAGTACATCACCGGTTTGTAGTAAACGGCCAGCTAAGCCACCAATTGCTGCAGGCAAGTACGTGCTCCTGCTACCCATTACTTCGGCCACGTCCCAACCGCCTGGAGCAGCCAGATAGGTGCGGCATCCAGTTCCGTCAGGAACCAATCTTAATCTCGCCCCTTTTTCTAACGCTAGCGGTCGGTTTGCCGGTAAGGTTTGATCGTCTTGAATGAAGTTGCCACCGTATCCAGAATAAGCCAATAGCATATCAGAAAGAATCTCTATCTCCGCTTGTGCGTAGGTAAACTCGATTACGGCTGCACCTGCCGTGTTGGCCAGTGCGGCATTGGCCAAACGAGCTGAGGCAGTATCCATTGCGCCAGATTTAGGCACACCAGATGAAAGGAAGTCTAAGCGTCCTAGGTCTTGAATAGTGCTAAAAGGCCCCGGTTTATGAAGTTTTATTTCCATAAGAATCACGTTGATATGCTTCGAAATGGTGATGATCCAATGTTTCAAACCGAACCTGTTGACCACTTTTTAGCAAAATGGGTTGCTCATTTGTAGGGTCGAAAAGTCGTAACGGTGTCCGTCCAATCAGTTGCCAACCTCCCGGACTATCCAGTGGATACACGCCCGTCTGTGCTCCGGCAATACCTACGGATCCTTGCACTACAAGTTGTCGAGGCATTTTTTTGCGCGGTGTAGCCAATCGTTCATCCAGCCCACCAAGATAGGGGAATCCGGGCATGAAACCCATCATATACACCAGGTAAGTGTTGGACGTATGTAGTGCAATAACGTCTTCTTCAGATAGGCCGGTATGAGCCGCGACCTCTTCTAAATCGGGGCCATAGGTGCCCCCATAGCATACCGGAATGACTACCACCTCTGGCCTGTCATCTGCTCGCTCCCGCAAAGAATTCATCAGTTGAGAAAGGTAATCCATTACCCATGCCTGTATACTTTTATTTTCGATAACAACGGAGGATCTAATCACAAAAGGGTCGTAATGAATACATAGCGTAGTATAAGCTGCGACGATGCTCAGCATGCCTGGAAAAGGATGGTTCTTCAACACGCTTTCGGCCAAACGTATTTTATGGGATATTTTTGGATCAATGCTGTCTCCAAATACCACCGTCACGGCCTTTTCACCTAGTGCGTAATAGCGGAGGGAATTGTCTGTGGTGGTCAATTGATCAGCCATGATGAGTCTTAAAGTAGGGGGAAGAGCGCACGATGAGGTTTGATATCAAACCCATCACGTAAGGTGTCGAAGAAGAAAGTATTTTGCCTATTTTCACTCAATAATGAAGGAAGCCGTATGAATCCATTGGTGGTGATCAGCTCGTAATAACCAAAAAAAACATCCCGATTCTGCTGAATAGCGCCTACTGTTTTTACAGCAGTAATATCGCGATACACATTGACCGAATAATTCCCATTTGTGGCATCCTCAATCCATAGGTCAGAGGTTTGGGGGTTAAACCAGACTTTCTGCCTTCGAATGGCATTCATTTGATTGGCCAACAGGAAAATCTGACCGATTAGATACAGGGCAATAGGTAATAAAATCAGTAAAATCTTGATCTTTAAGCCGAGCAGTAAGATAATGAGTAACAAAATGCCACCTGTTCCTACCGTTACCGCGGTAGAACGGATAGCCCGTTTCGTATCGGCAGAGTCTACCTCCAACGCAATGTATCCCGGTCGGCTCTTTTTCACGGAAGCCAAGCCAAAACTACGTTTCAACCTACGAAAGCTGTAGTACAGCAAGATGCCTAGTAAGGCGCCGATGATCAGGATTTTAAACATAGCCGTTTAGTATTGTTCGGATTCGTTCGGGTAGCTCCCGGATTTCACATCATCCACATATTGTGAAGCTGCTTTGGAGATGTCACTATACAAGTCCAGGTATCGACGAAGAAACTTAGGTTTAAAGTCTTTGGTTAAGCCCAGTAAATCGTTTACCACGAGCACTTGTCCGTCACAGCCATTACCAGCACCAATACCGATCGTCGGGATCTTTAGTGCTTGAGATACCTCAGTGGCTAAACGGGCAGGTATTTTTTCCAGTACAACGGCAAAACATCCGGCCTCCTGCAGTAGTAAAGCATCTGATTTTAATTTCTCCGCTTCGGCCTCTTCTTTGGCACGTACGCCGAAATCACCGAACTGGTAAATCGATTGGGGAGTTAAGCCCAAATGCCCACAAACGGGAATGCCCGACTGCACAATTTTTCGAATATTATCGATCACTTCTACACCGCCTTCTAGTTTCAGTCCATGCGCTCCGGATTCTTTCATCATGCGAACGGCTGCGTGGTATGCATCGTTTACAGCACCCTGGTAGGATCCGAAGGGTAAATCGGCGACCACCATAGCGCGCTTCGCTGCACGGACTACCGAGGATGCGTGATAGATCATCTGATCGAGTGTGATGGGTAGGGTAGTTTCATGCCCCGCGAAGACATTCGCTGCTGAGTCACCTATTAGTAATATGTCCAAGCCAGCTTCATCTAATACTCGCGCCATGGAGTAGTCGTACGCCGTAAGCATACTGATTTTCTCGCCGCGTTGTTTCATGGTTTGTAAGCTGGCTGTAGTGACTCTTTTGATGACGGTATGTACTGACATGTAACGTTATGTTTAAAAAAGAATTAAGGAAGCCATATACCGACTTCTTGGTACAAGCAAAAGTAGGTATTTTGGGAAGATAATCTAAAAGTCTCTGCTTATTTGTATTTTTGCGGCATGATACAAGCCGACGCACGTCTTTTTAAATTTCCAAAATTTGAGGATCTGATTATCCATGAAGATGAGAATCTGATTGTAATCAATAAACCGCCCTTTGTGTCTTCACTTGATCAGCGAGAGGGCGATGAAATCAATATCTTACGCCTGGCAAAACGGTATCATGCCGATGCTCAAGTTTGTCATAGGTTGGATAAGGATACGTCTGGCGTATTATTGATTGCTAAAAATCCGGAAACTTACCGTGCGGTGTCTATTGAATTTGAGCGTCGACGGGTGCGCAAAGTGTATCATGCCATTATCGAAGGAACGCATACTTTCGAAGATTTATTGGTCGATCTTCCTATCCTGAATCAAGGAAATAAGAATGTATCGATCGATCGTGCAAATGGAAAACGGGCGGAAACCTTTTTCAAAAGTATTCAATATTTCAACCATTACACTTTAGTGGAATGTCGGCCGGTCACTGGTCGTATGCATCAGATTCGCATTCACTTGGCTACACAACGGGCTTCCATCGTAGGAGACGCCATGTATAAAGGCAAGCCGGTGTACCTGTCACAGATTAAAAAGCGTGGTTTTACGATGTCGAAAAGCCAGGAAGAACAACCTATTATGAAGCGTTTCGCCCTTCATTCCAAGTCGGTTGCTTTCTCTATAGAGGGCAAAGACTATGTGTTTGAAGCCGATTATCCGAAAGATTTTGCTACTTTGCTGAAACAGTTGGAGAAATTTGATCTTTAAAAAAGTTTTTGATTATGAGTAATAGGCCTCGATTTTCTTTAGGAAGTAAAATACTGTATGCCATACTGGTGGTGCTGATTTTGTTGATGTTCTGGCCAGCCAGCAGAGCCGTATTGCAACGAGGGCTGATGAAAATCGGCTTATTCAAGCCAAAGGTTGAAAATGCTCAACCATCAGATGCCACAGATACTTCAGGTCCAATGGCTACACATGAAGGCGTGACGCTCGCTGATGTAGATGGTAAATCTATCCATACCGCGGATCTGAAAGGTAAAGTCGTATTTATCAATTTCTGGGCTACTTGGTGTGGCCCCTGTGTGGCGGAGATGCCCTCCATCCAGACCTTGATCGAGCGCATTGGAGAACAGGATGATATTGCCTTTCTGTTGGTTGATGTAGACGGCGATATGGATGTAGCCAAGCAGTTCTTGAAAAAGCAAAAGCTGGATTTACCTATTTTTGTGCCTCAAAGCGATATCCCTTCTACTTGGATGAGCGGAGCGATCCCGGCTACTGTTGTATTGGATAAGGAAGGTCAGCGCGTATTTTCCCACAAAGGCATGGCCGACTACAGTGACCCCGAATTTGTTGATTATTTAAAGAAATTAGCTTCCGAATAAGTTGTATGACTAAAGAAACGTTGTTTCAAGAGATTGTTGCCAAGAAAAGCTTTTTGTGTGTCGGGTTGGATACCGATCTAACTAAGATTCCAGAACATCTCTTGGACGAAGAAGATCCTATTTTTGCCTTCAATAAAGAGATTGTGGCAGCTACAGAAGATCTGTGTGTCGCCTATAAACCTAATATCGCTTTCTACGAATGTTACGGCGCCAAGGGATGGGACTCGTTGCGTAAAACAAGTGAGATCCTCCCTAAAAATACCTTACGCATTGCAGACGCCAAACGTGGCGACATTGGGAACACCTCTAAAATGTATGCACAGGCATTCTTTGATCCGGCTGTATCCGGTTTGGATTTCGATGCTATTACCATTGCACCTTATATGGGCGAGGATTCCGTGACACCATTTTTGGCTTTCGAAGATAAATGGGCAATCGTGCTGGCACTTACCTCGAATGCAGGCAGTAAGAACTTTCAAAATTTTTCGGACAAAGCCGGCAAGCAACTCTTCGAAGAGGTGATCGATCAGGTAAATGGTTGGGGCACCACCGATAATCTGATGTATGTGGTAGGAGCGACACGTGGAGAAGCATTCTTAAACATTCGCGCTCATGCGCCAGATCATTTTCTTTTGGTACCCGGTGTGGGAGCGCAGGGTGGATCGCTGGAAGAGGTGTGCGAATACGGTATGAATGCACAATGTGGGTTGTTGGTGAATAGTACCAGGGCTATTATTTATGCTTCCTCGGGGCGTGACTTTGCGGAAAAGGCCAGAGAAGAGGCGCTTAATGTGCAAAAGCAGATGGAAGCAGCATTAATTCGTAAAGGAATTCTCTAGCGATTAGATACCCATCAGGGGATTTGGCACAGTATTTCGGTAAGGTAGCGCATTACCTCAATCGCTTATATGAAGAATAGTTTTTGTGTCTTATATCTGGCTGCTGCGTTCATCGTATCAGGATGTAGTTCTATTTATCAGCCCAATGTACCGGCTACGCCCATGTTTGCCAACCAAGGCGAAGTTTATGCCGCTGCCCATGCAAATATAAAAGGCAATGCCAGTGGCAATCTTGCTGTAGCTGTAGGCAAGCACGTAGCGGTAATGGCCAATGGCTCTTATGTAGATAACACATCCGGAAATCAAGAATACAAACAGTACATGTATGAGGGTGGTCTTGGCTACTTCACCAGTTTTGGTAAAAATTCGGATCGCATCTTTGAACTCTATGCCGGATACGGACTAGGGAATGCACGTGATGCAGATACCCGTGCAACTACAACGGGCATGGCTCCGACAGAGATTCGTGAGATGGATTTCGAAAAAATCTTTGTGCAGGCCAATATTTCTAGAAAACGCGAAGACGTACGTTTGTTTGGACGATCCAGAGAATTCAGTTACGGAACGGCGATACGGGGTAGTTTTATACGTATGAAAGACTTTTGGATCGACGGCTTACCATCCCCTCCAGAAGAGAATCTTTTCATAGAACCTATTTTCTATACCCGTATGCAGCTCAACAAATCCTTTCAGCTACAGTATACCAACGGATTTAATATTGGTGTGGTAGATAATAATTTTTTGAAAGCAGGAAATGCCGTGTTTAGCTTAGGCTTGATCTATAAATTTTCGAAATAACATTTTATTCTCTCGTGCCGTGAGCTTCTTCCTGATGATCTGACTTTTGATTGGAGACGCTGACCGAAAGTTTATCAATGCGGTGAGCATCCATATCAATTACTTCAAAAGATAGGTTCTTGTACGACACCATATCGCCTTCTTGCGGAATCTGATCTAACAAGAGAAACACCAGGCCCGCCACGGTGGTAGTACTGCCTAGATCGTTCTGTTCTTTTTCCGAGATACTTATGTCGAAAAAAGAGAAAAAATCATCTATCTGATAGCTGCCATCTACCATATAGGTGCCATCGGTACGCTGGCGGATGTATTTGTTTCCGCTCACCTCCTCCACGGCCAATCCGCCAACCAAAGTTCCCATAATATCATACATTGTAATAATACCTTGCGGGCTTCCGTACTCGTCTACCACAATGGCTTGAGTAACCTCCGACTGGCGTAATGTCTCGAGAGCGGCATAGGCCAGGCTGTTTTCATGTACGTAAGGTATGGGGCGTACTAGTTTTGCCAGATCCGGTTCGCTCCCATTGAGGTAGGCTCTGAACAGCGCTTTGATGTGTACTACGCCTCTAACTTCATCAAAAGAACCGTCACAGACAGGGTATTCGGTGTGTTGTGCCTCAAGGATAAACGCTTTGTTCACTTCAAAGCTATTGTTAATATCTAAGTACGTGATTCTGCTGCGATGCACCATCAGGTTGATCGCTTTTTTGTCGCCCAAGCGTAGGATGCGATCTACCAGATCATGTTCTATGTGCTCAATAATGCCGCTGCTAACGCCTTCATCCACTAATGCTTTTATCTCCTCTTCGGTAACGGTTTCGCGCACGGTGCTAATCTTAAAAAGGCGGCTGATAAAATCCGCGGATCCATTAATCATCCAAGTGAATGGACGGACTAATTTATTTAGGGACATCATGGGTTTTGCAATCCACGCGGCATACCGCTCTGGATTGGCCGTGCCCATTCTTTTAGGGACCAATTCGCCAATTACCAATGCCAGATAGGTAGTTGCCAGCACGATCAAAGCGATGGCTACAGGGAAATGATAAGGTGCTATCCACGGAATATCGACCAGAAGGTTGGCAAGGTAAGTGGCAATATTGCCGCTGCTCACCACACCGATCATAATGCCAATTAAGGTGATGCCAATTTGTATGGTCAATAGAAATCGATTGGGATTGTTTTTTAGTAAAAGTACAGCCGCTGCGGTACTTCTGTTTTTGCGTGCGCCAACTTGTAACCTGGATTTTCGACTGGCCAATATGGCCGTTTCGGAAGCCGCCAGTATCGCATTAAAAAAAATTAATAGTAAAATGATACAAATCTCCGTTATCATGGGTTAGTTTACGATGTATATATTAGGGACAATGTTTTCTACAGATTGTTTGTTCAATCTGCAGGAAAGGTTAGAAGTCCAACCTCACTAAGATATGCAAATGATTGCATTATGCTTTGGTTTTCCCTAATTCATCATTCACTAGTAAATAGCGGTACCTACAAAATCTTCTTCTTAGCTATCTTAGAGACTAAATTCGCGATACCTATCTAACAATCAACTTTCATTTTATTGGCGCAAATAGGATGAATGACCTATACAATCACGGACGGAGTGCTTGCAATTCGATTGAACATAATCGCCTTCGCGTAAAAGTGATTTACTGTAATCGGAATGTTATATACATTTATAAATATAGCTTTTAGAGCTAAAACCGCCAACCCAAATGCACTGCTGGAAATATGGAGACAGCTGATGGCTGGTACGTTTCCGAACCAATAATCCTATCCTGAGTATTAGTTGCGAAAATAAGCGCTACCCAAGGATTAATATAAAAACCTTTGTAATCATTTTCTGCTTTTCCAAACATAAACCGATAACCAGATCGTAAGCCGATGTTCAGTCCCTTGATAGCCTGTTCGATTTGCGGGTCACTCTTTAGTTTTACCTCGTCGTTACCGTAAGTAAACTGAATACCTGCATATAAACCTTTTGTATTCTTGAAAAGATAGTCGGTTTTGAGATCGAAACCTGAGCTATACACTGAAAAATTATCATTGTTTACAAAAAATGAGGGCTGTTTAATCGCAAAAATGCCAACACTTGACCGGAAGCTACCATAGTTGAAGCCTGCATGTAACGAATAGCCGTTTAAAACGTAGGCCAATGGATCCGCCTCTAGTTCGAAGGCTACTTTAGATTTCGATTGCGCGTAAAGGTTTGTATTTGAAAGTAATGTATACACTATACAGTATACAACGCCACGAATGATGGGTTGGGTAAATTTGCTCATGATTGAAAAATGCTGTTCGCTCAAAAGTAACGAGAACGTAAAAGCAGGCACTTAACAAAAGATAATAAAAATTATTTCTTGCTCAACCGTTGCCTGATGCGGCTAAGTGAGACAGGAGTAATGCCCAAGAAGGATGCGATAATGTTTAGAGGAACTCGTAACAACAAATTTCCATAATGCTTTTCAAAGTCGAGATAGCGCTCTTCGGCCGTACGAGTTATATGTCCCATAAATATTTTTTGAGAATTGATGAAACGCTGATCGGCAATGGCTCTGGTCAACTGGTTCATCTTCGCGAGATCTACGTGAAGACGGTGGAAGGATTGATAATCTATTCGGAGCAAAGTACAATCTTCTACAGTTTCCAATGCCTGTTCAGAGAGCTCTTGAGTCAAAAAGCTCTGATAGCAGCTCACAAAGGTATTCTCTGAAAATAAGAAGATGGTAATTTCCTCGCTTTTCGCATTAATACAATACAGTCTTATCACGCCTTTGACCACAAAATACAGAGACTTTTCCGTTGTACCTATTTCCGTTAATTTTTGCCGTGTAGGCACGTTTACTATTTTGAATTGACTTTGTAAATGTTGCCATTCACTATCGTCTAAATCCACAAATTTTTTAATAACTTTCTGAAGGGCATTATACATAGGTCGAAAATTACTCATAATATTTGTTGTTGAAGCACTTGATGTTTCTCTCACCAAAATATATGAAAAGCTTTTTCAAGCATGATAAGTTATGCAAGTTGGTCATTGTTAAAACTTTTTTGCTGACAATTTTATTTCCTCTGAAATGGTAAAATAATCCACAAATAGATCATATCAAATAGCTATCCTATAAAAACATAAAGGTCGTGAACCATACGTTCACGACCTTTATAATATACTAAGTAACCGATCAGAATTACAAAGGACGGATCCAAATATTGCGGAAACGTACCAAGTCACCGTGATCTTGTAGGATAATCGGACCCGGTCCGTGCGGCTTCATTACCGGCAAGCCGATGTATTCTGTCGTACCATCTAGCTGGGTGTTGTTTTGTACCAATACGCCGTTGTGCAACACGGTGACTGTACCCTTAGCAATCAGCATCCCGTCTTTATTGAATTGCGGAGCTTTATAAATAATATCATACGTATGCCATTTAGATTCGCCCGACCGCACCTCTACCAATGGTGGTCGCTGTTTATAGATGCTTCCTGCCTGCCCGTTCACATAAGTAGGGTTATCTTCGTTATCTAGCACCTGCACCTCATACAAACCTTGTAAAAAAATGCCACTATTGCCGCGACCCTGGCCTTCCCCCTTAATTACCGCAGGACTTTGCCATTCTACGTGCAGTTGAAAATTCTCAAACTCCTGTTTGGTCTGAATATCGCCGCTGCCCGGTTTCACTTCCAGCTGTCCATCTACTACCGTCCATTCCGCGGTATGATTAGGGTCTTTTTGGCTGACCCATTGCTGCAATCCTTCTCCGTTAAAAAGAGAGATCGCATCGTTAGGTACACCATTGGTAGCAAGCCTAACCACCGGGGGTTTAGGGGAATAAAATTCGGTATCTTCCGGCTTAAATTTCGTCTGCGCCATAAGTGAAGTAGTCGCTGCTATAGTAAGTAATGTACAGATATAAGGTGTCTTCATGTATCAAAAAATTTAGTTAGCGCTAAAATTAACGTAATCTGGGGACTTTAACGCGCTATACTTGCGGAAGTTTATACCCATTTTCATAATTAGCTGCCAGAAAAGCGTTTGCTGATTCGTCGGTAAAGCTCCTGTTTGCTTTGTCCCAATATAATTTTTTTCCGGTTCGGTAAGCAATATTACCCATCTGCGAAAAGATAGCAATGTTTGCACCGGCTTCCACAGGCGCATTCAATAACGTAGGGTCTTTTTTGCGTACTGCATCCACGAAATTGACCATGTGTTTTTCGAGGCCATTGTCCTGAGATTTTTGCAATGGAACCGCTTGCATTCTATCGCCTTCCGAAATAACTTCCCAGCCTTCGCGGTTCACTACTAATGTACCATTGTTTCCGATAAAGGCTACCCCATGATTGCGGGCATAAGGACCAAGGTCGATACCATTGGCATGTTCCCATTGAATATTGAAATCATCAAATTCGAAAACGGTAGTCAAGGTATCTGGTGTTTCGGCCGCATCTGTCGGGTAGGCGAATTTCCCTCCGGAAGCCATGATAGATTTGGGATCTGATGCTTGCATACCCATCAAAGCATAGTCGAGCATATGTACGCCCCAATCGGTCATCAATCCGCCGGCATAGTCCCAGAACCAACGAAATTCAAAATGAAAGCGATTCGGATTAAACGGGCGTTTTTTCGCAGGGCCAAGCCAGCGATCATAATGTACCCCTGTCGGGACAGCTTCATCCGGTTTCACCGGGATACTTTTCATCCATCCCTGGTACGCCCAAGCTTTTACCAAACGGATTTTTCCCAATTTACCAGAGTGCACAAAATCTATCGCATCTTTGAAGTGCTGCTGACTGCGTTGCCATTGGCCTACCTGCACCACGCTTTGATGCTTTTGCGCAATAGCGACCATCGCTTCGCATTCTTTGATCGAGTTACCGATCGGCTTTTCTACATACACATGCTTACCGGCTTTCACCGCGTCGAATAGCTGTAGGCAATGCCAGTGATCTGGCGTGCCGATGATGACCACGTCTACCAAATCTCCCTTCAACATGTCTTGGTGGTCGATGATTCGTTTTACCTGCGCCGTTTGCAGTTGTTGTAACTCCGTTATGCGCTTGTCCAACACCCGTTCGTCGACATCGCATAAGGCGGTGCACACCACATTAGGCACTTTCAATAAAGCCGTAAGATCGGCCCAGCCCATACCACTCACTCCAATAAGTCCAACTTTGAGTGTCTGTTGTTGATGCGCAAACAGGGGCGTATTCAAAAGAGCGCCCGAGGCCGCTAAAAGGGTGGCATTTCGCAAAAATTCTTTTCTTTTCATAGGTAATCTATCATCGCAGAGCAAGAAGCTCCAGTTTATGAATTGTTAGTTGTTCCTCTAAGATAGTCAATACTTTGTTACTTTTCTTATCCCCGGGTATATCCTGCTTTCTCATCGGCAGACAGGTTGTAGATATCACGGTACGTAAAAATTTTGTTAGAATCCCTTTCATTGGTGTTTCAGGGATAAGATCCTGCTCATTCATTTTATGGGTTCCTAAAAATTCCCTATATTGAAGACTGTTCATTAAACCTAGTGAAATGATAACCAATATATTAAAGAAATCATGGACGGCAATTTGTTTGATTTCTATTTTATGCGCCAACGCACAAACGAATCATGAGCGCTATGTACAACAACTGGAAGGAACCCGGTTGCAGTTTTCTATGGAAGCTATTCCGGGAGGGGAGTTTGTCATGGGTAGCAAGAGTGGAGGAGCTACAGATGAACAACCTGCCCACCGCGTGCAGATAGCGCCATTTTGGATGGGTACCTTCGAAGTAACCTGGGACTTATTTGAGCCTTTTGTATATAAGGATTTTGAAGCCGCCAATGCGACGCAAGAAAAAGTCGACCCAAAAATTGATGCGGTTACGCGTCCTACCAAACCCTATTTAGATATGACCTTTGGGATGGGCAAGCAAGGCCATCCGGCTTTAGCCATGACACATTACAACGCAATACAATTTTGCAAATGGCTGTATGTGCGTACTGGGGAGTTTTATCGGTTGCCTACCGAAGCGGAGTGGGAGTATGCCTGCCGCGCTGGATCTCAGACTGCTTATTATTTTGGAGCCGATGCATCGGAGTTGGGAGAATACGCCTGGTTTGCGGACAACAGTGGGGGAGAAACAGCTGCTGTAGGCAAGAAGAAACCGAATGCTTGGGGACTATTTGATATGCTAGGCAATGTATCCGAATGGACTTATGATCAATACCACGCTGATTTCTATCAACAATTCAAAGACGGTGTAGCCGATAATCCGGTGGCAGTTCCTACTGAGCTATACCCACACAGTGTGCGGGGTGGCTCGTTCGAAAGTGGTGCTGCCGAATTGCGTTCGGCGGCACGCATGGCCTCCGATCCGGTATGGAAACAGCTCGATCCGCAGATTCCCAAATCTAACTGGTGGTTTCCCGAAGCGCCTTTTGTGGGTATGCGCCTTGTTCGTCCGGTGCTGAAACCCTCCCACGAAGACATTATGGCCTACTATGACAAAGCACCTATCAAAGACTTCTAACTATTTAATATAACTATACACCTACACATGATGAATACATTCAACCGTCGTGATTTTATGAAAGCGGGCACGACCTTGGCCGCTACGACACTATTAACTTCGAATTCTTTTGGTCGTATTTTCGTGGCCGGATCGGACGAAATTAAAATTGCATTAATTGGCTGCGGCGGTCGGGGTACCGGCGCTACATTCGACGCTTTTGCTTCCGGACAGAATATAAAGCTGGTCGCGATGGCCGATGCGTTTCAGGATAATCTGGATGCCACGTACAACACGCTCAAAGAGAAATTTGGAGAAAAGATCGATGTGCCCGATAGCCGTAAATACGTCGGCTTTGAAGGATACAAAGCCGCAATCAAGGATGCAGACGTGGTACTCCTGGCTACACCTCCGGGGTTCCGACCTTTGCATTTTGAAGAAGCAGTAAACGCAGGAAAGCATGTGTTTATGGAAAAACCGGTAGCGGTTGATATTCCTGGCATTCGTAAGGTATTAGCGGCTGCGGAGGAAGCGAAGCGAAAAAAATTAAACGTGGTGGTAGGTTTGCAACGACGCTATCAGACAAATTATCGGGAAGCTATTAAGCGCATTCAGGATGGTGCGATTGGCGATATTTATTCTGGACAGGTCTATTGGAATAGTGGGGGTGTATGGGTACGTCCGCGGCAACCCGGACAATCTGAAATGGATTACCAAATGCGTAACTGGTATTATTTCAACTGGTTATGCGGCGATCATATCGTAGAGCAACATGTGCATAATATTGATGTGGCCAATTGGGTCAAAGGCAAATATCCAGTTTCCATTCAGGGCACAGGCAGCCGCGCACACCGCACGGAGAAGGAGTATGGGGAAATTTATGATAATTTCGCAGTAGAACTAACCTATGATGATGGGACGGTGGTGTATAGCCAGTGTCGTCATTTTGAGGGGATTTCGAATCGTGTGGACGAAACTTTTCAGGGTTCGAAAGGCCGTGTATACCTGTCTGCTGGAAATCAAGCGGTCTTGTGGGATGCACGAGGCAACGAGATCTATCGCCACGATCCTAAAGGAAATCCCAATGCCTACCAGCAGGAGCACAAGGAATTGTTTGAAGCGATTGCTAAAAACGAATACAAATTTGATAACGCAGAGTATGGTGCGTACAGCACGCTGACCGGTATTATCGGACGTTTGGCTTGTTACACCGGTAAGGTGATTAAATGGGATAAGGCACTTACTTCGGAGATCGATTTATCTCCGGCTACGTACGCTTGGGATGCCCAGCCAAAAGTACTGCCGGATGCCAATGGCCTATACAAGGTGGCGGTTCCAGGTATCAATACCGAACTATATATCTAGCCCATGCGCTATAAGTCTTGGACTATACTTTTGTTTTTTGGGGTGGTTTGCTCTGCGATGGCACAGCAAACCACTTTTTTTCTTTCCGGAAACGCGCAGGGCACGACCTATCAGGTGCAGTATGTTGCCGAAAATGCGATGGTTATTAAGGTGTCTGTGGACAGCATTATTGACCAGATTGATCAATCCATGTCGCTGTATCAGCCGCATTCCTTGATTTGTATGTTCAATAGAGAACTCCAATACCATAGAGCGGTCGATACCCATATGGAAAAGGTGATTCGTAAGGCTATTGAGGTGCATCAACAATCGGGCGGACTGTTCGATATTACGGTAAAGCCATTAGTAGATTTGTGGGGCTTCGGATCCGAACGTATTAAACAGTTTCCCCAAAAGGAGGCAGTAGATAGCGTTCTGTCTTTTGTGGGCATGGAGAATATCTGGTTAGAGGATAATAGGTTACACAAACGAGATCTACGGATAGCCATTGATCTTAACGGTATTGCACAAGGTTATACCGTGGATGTGTTGGCGCAATTTTTAGAGGTATCTGGCATAGAAAATTATCTGGTAGAACTTGGTGGAGAGATACGGACGAAAGGCACTAAAGTAGGAGGAGCCGACTATGAAATTGCGATTGAGCGTCCTAATGGGGAGCAGTCATCCAGTTTTGTGCTAAACGTTCCGGGTCGGGCGGTGACAACTTCCGGCAATTACCGTAAGCAGGCATACTATCAGGATAGAAAGATTCACCATCATATCAACCCTAAAACAGGTTATCCTATACAAAATAGCGTAGTGAGTGCTACCGTTATCGCACCCACGGCAATGGAGGCAGATGCCTATGACAATGTATTTATGGCCTTGTCTCCATCGGAAGGTAAGGCATTAGCCAATAGGCTTCCTGGTATTGAGGTATACCTTATTTACGAGGAAAGCGGGGTGTTTAAGGAAGCCTTTTCAGATGGTTTCAGGGATTTCGTGAAGCATTAATTCAAAGCATTATGACAGTAGTCACTATGCTGATCTCCTTTAACAAGCGAGGCCTGAAAGATGTATCTTTCAGGCCTCGTTGATTTAATAGCGACTCTCGCTTAATCGTAAGCAGGATTTTGTGCTAATTTAATATTCCGGTTAGTTTCATCGCGATGGAATGGCATAAAATACATCTTATCCTGCCACTGGCGGTTTTCAATCCCCGGCTCAAGCTCCACAGGTGTGTAGGTGTAGGTATAGTTGTCGGTGTTGTATTGGTAAGTACGTACCTGTACACCCGGTTTTAAAGCACCTACTACACGAATCAGCCTAATCTTAGCGCCGGTAGTTTGTGGAGCAATCATCCATCGGCGGGTATCAAAAAAGCGATGCTCTTCAAAAGCTAGCTCGATACGTCTTTCATTCCGGTAACGTGTGCGCAACTGATCCCCCACCTCGGTGATGGCAGGCATTCCTGCTCTGAAACGAATCTTATTGAGCCAGGTTTTGGCTTCTGCATCTTCCCCTAACTCTATACAAGCTTCCACATAATTCAACACAGCTTCTGTGTATTTCAATACAGGCCAAGGAATAAATTGCCTTGTGTTTTGATCCACTACCGCTGGATCCGGATCAGTAAATTTACGGAAATAATAGCCGGTATAAGACCCGTTCCAGTCTTCTATCGGACTGTTCCTGGTATCCAATCCAGGATGCGCGACTACGGCACCGGCGGCATTAGTAATCTGGTAGCGGCCTGTTTGGATTTGGTTGAAAGGGTCGCGTCCGGCGACATCGGCGGTGCGTGGTTTCCAATCTGCACCATCATACAAAATCGTCGCATAAAAGCGTGGATCTCGATTTTGATATGGGCTCGCTCGATGTGTTGCGTTTTCCCAGCTGAATCGTGATCCGTCTACCATTTCATAATCATCTACCAGGTTCTGAATTGGGGTGTTGCCCGCCCAATTGTGGTAACCATTCGGGCCATTATTACGGCCAATATAATTTCCGGCTTCATCTTTTAGGTCAATGAAATACCGGCCCAGTAGCAATTCTTGCTGACCATCGGAAGATACTGTTTTGCTACCGCCTCCCAGAGACAGCACCATGTAGTTTTCTGTTCCCTCTGCTACACTGGCTGGCGCACTCAAATTTAATTCGTATCCAAAATTTGTTAATCTTACGACTTCGAATGCCGCCTCTTTTGCTTTTTGCCAACGCTCGGCACGGCTACCGCTGGAGTACCCCAGGAACTGTTTTTCATTATAGCCCGCAATGCTGGATGCCCTCCCGGATGCGGTCGGGATATCATGTAAATCACTCGCCGCATATAACAATACGCGGGCTTTAAGCGCCAAAGCAGCTACGCCGGTGGCGCGACCTTGTCCGCCACTTGTTCCAGCCAGTAATTCTGCTGCACGGTCACAATCGTTCACGATAAAATTAACACACTCTTCATAAGAGTTTCTGGCTGCAGAGTAATCCGCTTCGCCTAATTCGTACACGCGGTCAATCAAAGGAATCCCTCCATAAAAGCGAAGCAATTGCTGATAGTAGTACGCTCGTAAGAAATAGGCCTGACCCAATAAATTATTGGCCCGAGTCGGGTCAGAAAATAAAGGTTCTGTGAGGTTTTCGATAGCAATATTGCATGCGCGAATACGTCCGTATAGTGGCCCATATCCGTAAGAATCTTTGATCATTCCTTGATCAGCAGGGTTAGAGCGTGATTCGGTAATGGTATTGATACCGCGACCGGGATGGGTAAACATCGATTCGTCTGTTAAGGACGACTGCATTTCTTCATCAAAACCTCCCTGGCCTAAACCATTGTATATGTCGAATACAAATGCTTCTGCTAGCGCAGGATCACTCCAAGTCACTTCTTTAGGAACTTCTCCTAAAGGTTGTGTGTTTACAAAGTCGTCGTTACAGGAAATAAACGATTGCATAAATATGCAGGCAACTAGCGTATATATTATTTTTTTAGTGCTCATGATTCGATGGTTAAAAGGTGACGGATGCGCCAAAATTAATGACACGTGCTTGTGGATAATACTGCCCTGTTTGTGTGACAGACTCGGGGTCGTAGGCCGTCATTTTACTGATCGTGAATAGATTCAGACCGTTGGTGTACAGTCTTAGGTTATTCATCCCAAATCTTTTGGTCCATTCTACCGGGAAATTATAGCCTAACTCCACATTCTTTAATCGGATATAATCCGTGCTTTCTAGCCAATAGGTATTTCCACTGGAATAATACTGATCGCTTCGGTCAGTAATGCGCGGATGCTCGCTGCTCGGATTGTCCGGTGTCCATCTATTTTCATAAAATTGTAATAGATAGTTTCCGATGGCACCAGATTCCTCCGTACTTACCGGCATTTCGGCGCCTGCTGCCCCTTGGAATAGCACCGTCAAATCAAAATTCTTGTATTGTAATCCAATATTGACGCCACCTTGGAAGGTGGGAATATTGCTTTTGTCCCTACGTACCCGATCGTCTGGTGTGATTCTACCATCTCCGTCGTAGTCGATAAGCTTCATGTCTCCCGGACGTAGATTGTTGGTTATGGCGCTATAGTCCAATGTATTGGCGTCGATCTCAGCTTGGTTTCTGAATACGCCATCGTGGATGTAATACATCTGGGCATTCAACATTCTTCCTGTAGTGCGTTGCCACTCCGGTGCACCAGCGGCTTCATCCCAAAAGAGAATCTTGTTTTTTGCATAACCTCCATTCACATTCACGTTATACCGCAATTCGCCTACGCTACCATTGTAACCGATATTGAGATCGAACCCTCGATTCTCCATTCGCCCAATGTTTTCGGCCGGAAGCGTCATGCCCGTACTTTGGGGTATAGACGCATTTCTTTGCCACAGAATGCTACTGCGACGATTGAGAAATAGGTCGAACTCAAAGTTAACCTTCCCGTTGAACAACTGACCATCCAAACCAATGTTGTAATTATTGGCCACCTCCCAAGTGATAAAATTATTGGGTACACGACTTTCAAACAGAGATTTTACCAAATTACCGTCGATTATATAGGTGTTGAATCCATAGGTGGAGAAATACTGATATTCCTGCAATTCATCGTCAAAAAAGATATTATCATTACCCATCTGACCATAAGAACCGCGTAGTTTCAAGAAGTTGACAAAAGACACGTTATCCTTCCAAAAGCTTTCTTCCGATATACGCCATGCAGCGAGTACTCCTGGGAAAAATCCATACCGGCTGGCTTGTGGAAACATGTACGAGCCATCATAACGCCACAAAAATTCGGCAATATATTTTTCCTGATAGTTGTAGCCTACTCGGCCAAAATAATTTAGTCGTGCTCTTTCCCAGGCGCCTCCGCCATTGTCTTTTTCGGCATCTCCTCCGGCAAACATTTGGTCGATTGCTGACGAGATAAAATAACGCCTAAAAGCGGAGAAGTTGTCATTGCGGATCGTTTCCCGATTCACACCAGCCATAATATTAAAGCTGTGATCGCCGAATTTACGATCATAATTTGCTACTGCTCCCAACAAGATGTTGAGCTGATCTTCATTTCCCTGATTCAATGCAGGATCCGGTTGTGGGCCTCGAAGTCCTGCTACGAGTTGTGGCGTCACGCCATCTGCTTCAAAACCACCTTGCCAGGTGTAGAGATACCAAGGAATTTCCCAGCGCTTGGTTTGCTGAATGAATTTATCTGCTGATGCTGTACCAGTAAATTTAAGCCCTTCTACACCAGGAATCTTGATGTCGATCTGTCCGTTGGTCTGAAAGTAATAACGTTTATTCCGGTCATAGCCAGTTTGATCTGTCGTGATGACTACCGGATTTTCTCCGTTTTCAATATCCGGGCCGGGCAATCCATTTGGCCAGAATGCGGGTTGCGTTGGGTTGCCACGCATAAGCATCCGAAAAATGGTGCCTGCACTTTTTGTCGGAAAATTGCGGTCTTCTTGTCGTCCGAGTACGCCAACTCGTACGCTCACATAGTCATTGATTTCGCCTTCTAGGTTGATGCGTAGATCGTATTGACTATAGTTCGTAGCAGAATTTTTGTAAAATGCATCCTGGGTTTGATAACCGACAGATGTGAGGTAACGAAAGTTATCTGAGCCCCCGCTGAGTTGCAAGTTGTGTTGCGATTGAGGAGTCCAGCTTTTTAATGTCGCTCCATACCAATCGGTATTGGGGTGCGTCCAGGGATTAGATCCGTCCTGAAACATACGGATATCATCGGGCGAAAAGGGCGCTGTAATAGAACTTCCGTTACTTCGTTCGAAAATCCCCTGTTCGCGGAATCCTCTATTCGCAGCCGTCCATTCACTCACTGGAAGTTTGAAAACTTCCAGTTCGTTACGCATTTCTGCGTATTGGGCTGCGTCTGCCAGTTGAGGGATATAAGTAGGTTGGGAAAACCCTTGATTAAAGGTGTATGAAATCGTTGGCTTTCCTTCTTTTCCCTGCTTTGTGGTGACGAGAATTACCCCATTGGCCGCGCGTGCACCATAAATCGCAGCGGCGGCATCTTTCAGCACGGAAATATTGTCGATATCTGCCGGATTTAAGCGTTCAAATCCTCCCTGACGGGCAGGTATACCATCAATAACAATTAGAGGGTCTGAGTTACCGAAGGTATTGGTGCCACGAATACGAATGTTCGAACCATCATTACCAGGCTCGGCACTACCTTGTGTTGCGGTGATCCCCGCCATACGGCCAGCTAATGCATTAGACACATTCAATGTCGGAGATTTCACCAAGTCGGCGCTTTTAACGGTCGCTACCGCACCAGTAATGGTTTCCTTTTTCTGCGTGCCATACCCAACCACCACGACCTCATCTAAATCAGACAAATCGTCTTGCAATGAAATGGATAGGGTACTTCGTTGATTTAATGGTTCTTCCAAGGTTCTATAACCTACCATAGTAAACACCAGCGTGGCATCAGCGGGTACATTATCTAGAGAGAAATAACCTTCCGTATTAGTACTGGTTGCGATTTGGGTACCTTTAACTGTAACCGATACGCCAGATATGGCTTGATTTCCAGACATAGAATTTACTCGTCCAGTAACGGTAACTTGCTGAGCAATCGATCTTTCCTTTTTATTGGGCAAAAATTTTAAAGGAGAATCAATTGCCTGAGCCTTTTGTAGCGGTAGTGCTAAAAGCAGAGCCAACATGGGGCTAAAAGTCTTTTTAAAGACTTCATTACGAATATTCATAGTATAACGATATAGGTTTATATGTTAGTGTAGCTTATAATTTTGTTAGTGCAAAAAAGAGAACAAGCAATGTAAAACCTTGCTTTCACTTTTTATTGGTTGTCATAAACTTAGGGAATGTCGATTAACAATACAACAATATTTTAAAATATTGTTGATACTTTTCCTGATGCAATGAAAAATTTTTCAATAAAAAAGGTGAAATTTTATGGGAATGTCAACGTATAAAATGGATCGATTTTTTTTATAAAACCTACCTTTTGATGCATAAAGGAGGGTGCAGGTGCCATTTTTTTGAAAAAATGCAGTATATTTTTTTTCTCTAATGAAGTCCGTAAACAATCACGAGGATATATAATCCAATTCTTAATGCCGTACCAAAGTGATTTTTATTACATTAAGTAAATTAATAAGTATATAAAGGGCACAAAAGAGCCTAATATTTGATAACTTACTTTTTTGCTAGGAGCTATATTGAAGTCAGTAATAATTTAAAGCATTACACCTAAAACGTATTTTGAACAAAATCTTTGTTTTATGAACACACATACATCCCATAACAATTTGTTGATTTGAGGCACTGGATTTTAACAACTATTTGTTTGAGCTGGACTTAGATTTAGACCGTTTGATAAATTTATGCAAACGATTGCATTGCGCTTTTGTTTTTATAAGTCTTATGATTTGTTCATCTTGCAGTACGCATTTATTGACCAATTACTGGCGTAGCTTCTTTTAAAAAACATACCAATAAATAGGCATGGGGAACAATACTGATAGGATACTAAATATAGCGGAACACTTTCAAATAGCAGGAAAGATGGAGCGGGCGCACCGTTTTGGTTCTGGACACATTAATGATACGTATAGACTTGATACCAGCGAAATGGTAGGGCCTTCCTATTTATTGCAGCGTATTAATCACTTTATTTTTCCAGATGTTCAAAAACTGATGGAAAACATGGTTTTGGTATGTGAACATTTGCAGGGTAAGCTGGCACATTTAGGTCAGGAAGAAGTACAGAAAAAGTCGCTCACGATTATTCCCACCAAGGATGGTAAATTGTACTACGAAGACGAAGGAGGCAATAGCTGGCGGATGCTCCAATTGATCAAAGATACGCACAGTGTGGATACCGTGAAATTGTCGGAACAAGCGTATGCCGGAGGTGCAGCTTTCGGAGAATTTCAGCGGCAGCTTTCGGATCTGGATGCGCGAAAGCTACATATCGTGTTGCCCAGGTTTCACGATATAGACTATCGTTTGGAAAATCTAAATAAAGCATTGCTTGCTCATCCAGTAGGCAGGGCGACAGAGCCGGATGTACAACGACTGCTGAAAGAAATTGGGTCTAGGGAAAGTGTTATGCGTCAGGAATTTCAAGAATACATCGTGGAATCTTCACCACTGCGAATTATTCATAACGATACAAAATTTAATAATATATTGCTGGATAAAAACGATGAGCCACAATGTGTCATCGATCTGGATACCGTAATGCCAGGCTTTGTAGCTTTTGATTTTGGCGATGCCATTCGAACCATTATTAACCGGGGCCAAGAGGACGATCCTGACTTAAACCATGTGACGCTTAATATACCACTATTCGAAGCGTATGCCCAAGGGTATTTGCAGGAGGCTGGCTCGTTTCTTACCGATGCGGAGATCGACTCTTTGTTTTATGGTGTATACCAGCTTCCTTTTATGCAAACCCTTCGATTTCTTACCGACTACATCGAAAACGATCCTTATTATAAGATCCAGTACCCAACCCATAATCTGATACGTGCTAAAGCACAGTTTAAGTTGCTAACCGAGTTGGAATTAAATCGTACCGAATTGCATTCTATCTTACTAAGATCCGTCATTTCCTAACTATTATGCTCCAAGTAATTCGTAAATCTGCCGATATCCGAGAGTGGCAAAGCTATCATGATGCTATGTCAATATTTTCAGAAGCCAAGTGGCATGCAATAGATATGATCAATTGGCCAGATCAATTCCCTTACCAACCATCGGTACGTTTTCAGGTGGTGTATACGTCAGATTTTTTGGTACTGCATTATGACGTAGAAGAAGATTTTGTGCGGGCTAATGCGGTACGGCACAATGAAGCCGTATGGGAAGACAGTTGTGTGGAGTGTTTTATCTCATTCGACGCAGGAAAAACGTATTACAACATCGAATTTAACCTGCTTGGCACTGGGCTTATTGGGTATGGCAGCCGTATCCGTCAAGAAAGAAGACGGTTAGGTGCTGATATAGTGGAACGGGTAAGCACCTTCACTCATGTGCGACAAATGGGTGGAAGAAAAACTTGGCAAATGGTGTTGGCTATTCCATTTGCGATCTTGGGGCAGGAGGGGAGAACCCTTTCCGGCGGATTTGCCGCAGCAAACTTTTATAAATGCGGAGATAAATTACCGGTGCCGCACTACCTTTCCTTGAACCCGATTAATTCCCCAGTACCGAGCTTTCATTCGCCGGAGTATTTTGGTGAAATTGCTTTTTTGTAGATTAATCTTTGGTAAGAGTTAGTGATCCCGTGGTGCCATATGCCGTAATAACAATACCAGTCACGATAAAAAATAGTCCAACGATCTGTACCCAGGAGAGCGATTGCTTAAAGTATAGTGCCATGCCAAACTGTACCGTCACGAAAGTGCCGCCAGCACAGAGCGCAATCACAATCGGTTGTGGGAAATAACGAAACAATTGAATTAGAAACCAACTCGCAGAAAGCAAAATTACATTGCCCGCTATAAAAGCATGCCAGTGGTACTTAGGAAATAATCCCCCATACTTGAACAGGACGCTTGACAGCAGTTGACAAGCCCAAAAGGCAATAAAGTATAGCGCATTCATACGTTAGTATTTTATATGACAAACCTACGGGTTTTCACTGATATTTGATATTATCGGCATAGGCCTATTGTAAATCCATTCATTCTTTGTTAAATTACAAAAAACGAATCGGCATTATGCAGCGAGCGAGATTTTTGAGTTACCTAACCCATGAGCGTAGGTTTTCAGACCATACGGTCACCGCCTATGCGCTGGAATTGGAGCGATTCGAGAATTTTTTGGAGTTTGAGAAGACTGCGATCGATCAGGTGGATTATCGGGTGTTACGCTATTACATTAGCTTGCAGAAAGAATCCGGAAGAGCATCTACCTCTGTGAACCGAACGATTTCGGTATTAAAGTCCTTTTTTAAATACATGCTTCGAGAAGAACTGGTGTCACAGAATCCAGCTACGGCCTTGAAATCATTGCGTACACCAAAGAAACTTCCGGTGACGGTGGAGAAAGAACGATTGGTAGCATTGCTGGAGCAGCAAACGGGCGATGCGCAAACTTTTGTGGAAAAACGTGACCTACTTGTGATGGAATTATTATTTGGTACTGGAATACGGCTGTCAGAATTGCTGGCTATTACGGATTCTGATATCGATGGGTATGCGCGGCAGATCCGCGTATTGGGTAAGCGTAATAAAGAAAGACTTGTGCCGGTTCACGATTTGCTTTTTCAACAGATTACGAACTATCAAGCGGAAAAGAAAAATGCGTTTTCACAAAACATGTCGCCCCATCTGATCGTTACCAATAGAGGGAAGCCTGCTTATGCATCGATGATTTATCAGATCGTAAAAAAGTATCTGACGCTCATCACTTCACAGAGCAAACGCAGCCCGCACGTGTTGCGGCATAGCTTCGCTACATCGCTGTTAGACAATGGAGCTGATTTAAATGCGATAAAAGAAATATTAGGTCATGCCGGCTTGGTGGCCACGCAAGTGTACACACACAATTCGGCAGAGCGATTAAAGTTAATTTATAAACAAGCCCATCCAAAGGCTTAAAAAAAGGAGGAAAAATGAATATTACTGTACAATGCATTAAATTTGATGCAGACCCTAAGTTAGTTGAGTTCATTAATAAGAAAGCGGAAAAGTTAGACCAGTTTCTGGACAACATTATCGACGGACTTTGTAACTTACGTGTGGAAAGTGTTGGAGGTGAGGCCGACAAGTTTGTAGAGTTCAAGTTTAATGTCCCTGGGAATCAATTATTCGCTAAGGCACAAGCCAAAAGTTTCGAAGAGGCAGTTGATATCGCTTTGGAATCGATTCGCCGACAGATTAATAAACATAAGACCAAGACGCGTACCAACGCCAGTAATCATAAAGAAGTGATTAACCAGACGGAGGAGTTTTAAGAATTAGATAACGCAGTGATGCGTACAATCATAATAAGAAAAGGGAACGTTTACGTTCCCTTTTCTTATTATGTATATTGGAGAGGAGTAGTTTAAATGTCCTTAACGTCGTCCTTCGCTTTATTCGGATCCTCTGTATCTGGTAAATCTTCTGGCTCACCTTCTTCTGTGTTAGGCACATCGATATTCTCATCTTCCTTCTCTGGCTTGTCTACTTCTGATTTACCTTCCTTCTGTCCTTTTTCAACGCCCTTGTCATCCCGAATGCGCTGATCTTCGGTTGGCTCTACTTCCGACCGGTAATTAATTGGTCGATTATGGCTCATTGACCATATTGTGCCCTCAGGTGTAGGGTGATGTAAAGGGTTGATATACGAAAGAATTGCGCAAAGCATGATCGGGTTTTCGGACGATTGTTGTAAGATCTGAGTATTTACCATGATATAAATAGTTTAGGTATGTATTGTTTAATAAACAGGATAGTTCGTTTAAAGTTTTATCCGACCCTGCATACAGGTAATAATATTGACCAGCTAGAAAACAATCTATTTTCTCTGCTGTTCAATAAAGTAAAGGTATTTAATTGACTGTTAATTTTTATTTAAGAAATCATGAAAACTAATGCGGTTTGGAGTTTTGGTCTGTTTACATTGATGACCATGCTAATCAGTTGCGGAACTACTAACAATATCACCGGCACTTGGAAAGCGCCAGATGCTAATCTGAGACAATATGAAAAAGTGTTTGTAGCAGCACTAACTTCCGATGTGCCGGTTCGGCAAACGGTAGAACGGCAGTTGGCCGGTTGGCTGACAGATAATGGTATAGGATCTATTCAAAGTCTTGAGGTCTTACCTCCTGACTTCGAAAGTAAGGAGTTGGAAATGACTAACGTGGTGCTACAGAAAATTCAGGAATCTGGAAGTGATGCCATCATGACGGTCGCGTTAATTGATCAAACCTCCGAAGAACGGTACGTGCCTTCGGGAGGTATGTATCAACCCATGAATCGGTTTGGTTATTACAATACATTCGGTGGTTATTGGGGAAACTGGCATGGTAACTTGTATCAACCGGGATACTACACGACAGACAAAACATATTACATTGAGACGAATGTATATGATGCCAAATCTGGTAACTTAGTTTGGTCTGCGCAGTCTGAAACGGTAAATCCTTCCGAGTTGGATTCATTTTTAGAAGCCTATAAATCTTCGATGTCAAAAAAGCTGAAACAAGATGGTCTATTAGCTAATAGATAGCAACAGGCCTTTTGCTGTTCGAATCTATGCTATTAGATCGAAAAGAAAGCCTGTTACGATTTTAGTAACAGGCTTTCTTCTTGTTATGAGAAATTTAAACTCCAGTCTACAATTGAAAGATGGCACGAATATAAATGCACCTGCTAAAGTGGCAAACCCCGAAATTCTTAATATTTTGTTACCCACTAGTAACGAATGGTTATTTGAGCGCTTAGGTGGTGGATAAATATGAGCTTTTGACATGGGTAAGTTACGAGGAATTAAACTTTAATATGTAGGTTAAACCGTAAATTATCGATGTTAATAATTAGGAATTTGCGTTATGAGGATAACAGCACAAGATTTTATAATTTTAGCAACACTAGAATGTCTGGACGAAAGTATACAGGGGAAAGGAATCAAGCTTTTGTGTGACATCGAGTATGATTTAGGAATGAAAAATAGCTTCATACAATTTACACGTAAGGATGGTAAACCAATGGAACCAAATGATGCTTTTTGGATAGGATATTTGGTAAGGGAATATGTGTAGGAGGCATTTATATTTGGGGAATTATTAATCGTAGTAGCAATTTTATGAGTAAACACCCGCTCTTTCGTCAAGTCGTGATCATTGCTGTCGTTGCAATTTCAATATTTAGCATTTACCTTTTTCTCGGATCCAACGAATCTACAGATGTAAAACTTGGCGCTTTTGTGAAATTATTAACCAGTATTGTAGGGGCGTTCTTTTTGGTAATTATGTATATCCGATTTAAGCAGGAAAGGGGGAGGTAATCAAGTATTCTATTTCTTGCAGTGTAAAGTACAAAAAAAGCAACTTAGTCATTTAAGTAAGTTGCTTTTGAAAACTTGGGAAGTTGTTCCGTGGGAAATATTGGGTTCGAACCAATGACCCCTACCTTGTCGAGGTAGTGCTCTAAACCAGCTGAGCTAATTTCCCGAAAATGTTTTAATTGTGATGATCTAAGATCGACTTTTAAGAGGTGGTGCCAGCTGGATTCGAACCAGCGACACAAGGATTTTCAGTCCTTTGCTCTACCGACTGAGCTATGGCACCTTAAGTTTTTATTTTATATCTGTTACTTTCAGATTTAGGGTGTTGTACAGCGGTTATTGCTGATAACGTTACAAAGGTATAAAAGTGCAGATAAATTGCAAATGCTTCCGGAATAATTATTCGTAAGAGGCATCAAATCACCACAATAAATTTGGTTTTGTGCAATTGCCGATGATAAAAATCACCTCTATCTGTGTATAGATTGAAATTTTAAAGAATTTCACTAAATTGCTGAAACGAACGTGATTGATCTTTGCTGCTCGAAATGGCGCAATTCCCTATTTATTTATATAAACGTAATTAAGGAAGATGACAACGAATTATTTGAAAAGTGTTAAGGGGCAGTTTGCGTATTACAAAGGATTGGGCGACGCTACGTTTGACCAGCTCGCGGATGACCAACTTTTCGAGAAGTATCATGAAGAAAGCAATAGCATCGCAATTATAGTAATGCATATGAGTGGCAATATGATGTCCAGATTCACAGATTTTCTAACGACTGATGGTGAAAAGCGTTGGAGAAATAGAGATGCAGAATTTGACACTCGATTGTTAGCTAGAACGACTTTGTTAGAGAACTGGGAGAAGGGTTGGAATTGTTTGTTTCATGCCCTAGACTCCTTGAAAGATTCGGACCTTAATAGAGAAGTTTTTATTAGAAATGAAGCGCATTCCGTTATGGAGGCAATTAATAGACAGTTGGCGCATTATCCATATCATATTGGACAGATCGTATTCATCGGGAAAATGCTATGCAACAATAAGTGGCGATCCCTATCTATTCCAAAAGGAAGATCAGATGCATACAACGCTAACCTATTTTCAAAACCAAAGTCAGGCACAAAGTGATATAACATCCAAATGCCAAATACTATTTTAACACTACCATAGCTTTTAGATACATGAAAATAGCAAGAATAGATAAATCACAGTACGAATCAGTGGTGGATTTATTTAATGATTATCGCATATTCTACCAACAAAAATCGGATAAAGAATTGGCGAAAATATTTATACGCCAACGGTTGGAAAATAATGAATCTGTGATCTTTTTGGCTACGGATTCCACTTCGGGTGCAGCTATGGGATTTACACAGTTGTATCCTAAGTTCTCCTCCATGCGTGTTACTAAAAATTGGATACTGAACGATCTATTTGTCGATCCGAACTATCGCAAGCAGGGCATCGGCGAAAAGCTTATTCATGAAGCGATGGCGTTTGCCAGACAGGATGGTGCTACACGCTTATACCTTTCTACAGCAGTAGACAATCTGACTGCGCAGCGATTGTACGAGCAGGTTGGATTTGAGAAGCAGGGCATTGATACGGCATTTTACGATTACAGCATCGCTTTGACAGTATGATCACTTATTTGACAATCATATACTTCGTCAAAACGGTACAAGAAGGTAAGTGAGAAGATTTTAAACGCATTGTGGACGGGAATTATAAATTTAAAGAAATACATGTGGTGTTGAAGAATGGTAAGCAAGTTGCCATTCGTAAAACCGAATTAGCGGATGCAGCACATCTTTTGCAAACTATTCGCAGCTATCTTCCACAGAGCAGTTTTATTCCCAAAATGGAACAAGAGCTTACGATGACCATATCACAAGCGGAAGAATGGATTAGTAGTTTTATAGAAAAAGAAAATTCATTGCAGTTAGTCGCCGTATATGAAGATCAAATCATTGGCAATATCGAGTTAACCGGCAGCTCTCGAAAAGTGATGGCGCATAGCGCTATGATCGGAATGGGTATGATTGGAGGGTGGCGCAACAGTGGTTTAGGTACTGCGTTAATTCGTGCTGTTATCGATTGGGCACAGCAATCTCCAGTTTTGGAATTACTATGGCTACAATTATATTCAGAAAACGAGTTGGCATTGGCACTCTATCGCAAAATGGGATTTGTAGATGCTGGCTTGATAAAGGGATTCTTCAAAAAAGACGGTCGCTATTCCGATTGCCTTACCATGACTTTGATGGTGAAGTGACAATATATCCACTATTCGTAGTAAAAAGATATCCGCAAAACGAACTTTCCTTTTCTGTCGTCTTCGCGAGGAAGCATGACGACGCGATCTAGTAGTATTGCATTTTTTTGTCGCTTTTTTTAGATTGCCGCACCCTCGTACCTTGGGTTTGCAATGACGTGGAATTTAAAGCTATGACAATCGCTGAAGACATCTTCTAAGGAAAATAGCGATAAATATGCGAGAAGAATCAATGGTCGCAAAAATCTCTTCAGCGAAAATTATCAAATAATTTTTAAAAAAAATACGTGAAAAAAATAAGAAGGGAAAATTTTTGTGGTGCCAGCTGGATTCGAACCAGCGACACAAGGATTTTCAGTCCTTTGCTCTACCAACTGAGCTATGGCACCTCTTGCTACGCATCTTTTAGAGATTTGTTGCGATGCAAATGTAGGTTCTTTTTTCTGAAATTGAAACATTTCGGGTAAATATTTCCCTGTCGTGAAGCAAATGCCTGATTTGTATGTAGATAATTTTTGACAACAAATAAACATCCGGAAAGATTATTAAGGGTATCTTTGTGCCTCCATTGAAATGCTATGAGTAAAAGAGGAAGAGTATTGGTAGCGATGAGTGGCGGAGTAGATAGTTCCGTCGCTGCGGTGATGCTCCATGAACAAGGATATGAGGTAATCGGGATCACCATGAAAACCTGGGACTATGCTGCTTCTGGCGGTTCGTCCAAGGAAACAGGGTGCTGTAGTTTGGATAGTATCAACGATGCGCGATCTCTGGCGGTTAGTTACGGCTTTCCACATTATATATTGGATATCAGAGGTGAGTTTGGTGATTTTGTGATCGATAATTTTGTCGATGAATACATCGCTGGCCGCACGCCGAACCCTTGCGTATTGTGTAATACACACATTAAATGGGAAGCGTTGATGAAGCGCGCCAATATGTTGGATTGCGAATTTATCGCTACTGGGCACTATGCTAATATCCGATTGCACGATAATAACCGCTATGTGATTTCTAAAGGACGCGACGAGAACAAAGATCAGTCCTATGTACTTTGGGGTGTTACGCAAGAAAACTTAGCCCGTACGCAATTCCCATTAGGCAGCTTTACCAAAGCAGAAATTCGGCAAATGGCTTTGGATATGGGGCAAAAGGAATTGGCTTCTAAATCGGAAAGCTATGAGATTTGCTTTGTACCGGAGAATGATTATCGCGCTTTCTTGCGACACAAAAAGCCTACGCTGGATCAGGAAATTGGTCCTGGAAACTTTCTGTTGGCAGATGGTACGGTCGTGGGTCAGCACATAGGATACCCTTATTTCACGATCGGACAACGAAAAGGATTAGGTATTGCGCTGGGTAAACCCATGTTTGTCTTGGAGATCTTGCCAGAAAGTAATTCTGTGGTGTTAGGGGAAGAACACGAGTTAGAGAAATCGCAAGCCTTCGTGAAAGATATCAATCTGGTAAAATACGCTTCATTTGATCAGCCAATGGAAGCGGTAACTAAGATTCGGTATAAAGATGCAGGCATGCTTTCTACGCTTACACAACAAGGAAGCATGATGCAGGTAGATTTTATGCATAATGTGAAAGGGATTGCGCCTGGTCAGTCTGCCGTTTTCTATGAAGGCGACGATTTGTTGGGTGGTGGTTTCTTAATGAAATAAAATAATTTAGCGGCATAGGTGTTTGAAATAAATCTGGCACCTCTTGGCTTCATTAAATAAAAAACGCCCTTTGCTATTCATCGCAAAGGGCGTTTTTTATGTCTGACAAGCAATACTTAGGATTCCAGATCTTTTAACCGGATACTCACCGCATTTTTATGCGCTTGCAGTCCCTCCAGTTCAGCCAGCGTTTCAACAGTCGATCCGATCTGGCGTAAGCCATCAGAGGATAATTGCTGAAACGTGATTTTCTTGACGAAAGAATCTACAGAAACTCCAGAATAGGAACGCGCATAACCCGAAGTAGGCAGTGTGTGATTGGTGCCTGAAGCATAGTCGCCCACGCTTTCCGGCGTAAGGTGCCCTAAAAATACCGATCCAGCATTCAGCACACCCGAAACCATGCGTTTCCATTGATCCGATTGAATGATAAGATGCTCCGGTGCATATTTATTCGAAAATGCTAAAGCAGCTGTGATATCGTCGGCGCAGATTGCATAGGAATTTTCTAGGGCTTTTTTTGCAATAGCAGCGCGCGGAAGATCCGCAAGTTGCTGTTCCAAGGCTTGGTTAACCCTTTCGATAAGCTCCAACTTTGTGGATACCAGCACAGCTTGGCTATCCGCTCCATGCTCCGCTTGTGCCAGTAAATCAGCGGCAATATACTCGGCATTTGCCGATTCGTCCGCGATCACTAACACTTCTGATGGGCCGGCAGGCATGTCGATACTCACTTGGGTAAGGCTTTGAATCAAGGATTTTGCCTTGGTCACAAATTGATTGCCCGGCCCAAAGATCTTATCTACACGCGGCACGCTTTCCGTTCCGAAAGCCATGGCAGCTACGGCTTGCGCACCACCGATTAGGTAGATTTTTTTGATTTGCAGCAACTTTAGGCAGTACGCGATAAAGCCATTCACCTTGCCGTCTTTTTGTGGTGGGGAGCACACCACAATTTCCTTGCAACCAGCGATACGAGCGGGTACACCCAGCATCAGTAGTGTAGAAGGGAGTACCGCAGAGCCACCAGGAATGTATAGTCCTACTTTCTCAATCGGACGAATCTCACGCCAGCAGCTCACGCCGGGCATTGTCTCGATCGTACGTTCTTTCTTGAGCTGCGTAGCATGAAATTTATAAATATTCTGAAAAGCAATCTCCAATGCCCGTTGTTGTTGCCTCGAAATCGTAGAAGCTAATGCTTCGATCTCTGCTTCTTCTAAATATAAGGCATCTAATGAAATCTGATCGTACTTCAATGCAAACTGTCGAAGCGCATCGTCGCCTTCTGCCTCGACTTGTGCAATAATCTGCTCCACCGTACCCTGAATCTCATTGTTGGGATCGGTATTACGCAAGGTGAGACGATCCATATCATCTGCCGACAGCTGTTCGTATTGATAGGTCCTTAACATGCTTACAAGATGATTTTTTCAATAGGCATCACCACAATACCCTGTGCGCCGGCAGACTTCAACGTGTTGATTTTTCCCCAAAAATCTTCTTCAGGAATCACTGTATGCACGGCTACCCAACCCTCTTCTGCTAAAGGTACAATTGTCGGTGATTTCACCCCCTGTAATAACTCTGTAATCTGCGGTAAATTGGTTTTTTCTACATTTAAGACTACATATTTTGTTTCCTTGGCGCGTAGCACCGATTGGATGCGTTGCAAGAGTTCGCACAGAATTGGATTTTCTGCCAATCCAGACCGGCCAATCAAGATAGCTTCCGAAGTACTTACATCAGCAAAAGGCTTCAATCCGTTGTTTTTCAACGTACCGCCAGTAGACACAATATCACAGATGGCCTCACTAAGGCCCAATCCTGGCGCAATCTCTACAGAGCCAGAAATAGGATGTATTTCTGCGGATATTTGCTTGTCTTTTAAAAACTTGCCAAGAATATTAGGGTAAGAGGTAGCGATAGATTTGCCATCCAAGTCTTTGATATCGTCGTAGTTGGCGTCTTTAGGTACCGCCAACTTTAGCGTGCACTTTCCAAAACCCAATCGTTGCAAGTAATCCACATTCGCCAGCGACTCGTCAATCACATTTTCACCTACAATACCCAAATCAGCAATACCTTGCTCCACATAATCAGGAATATCATCGTCTCGCAAAAAGAGGATTTCTAGGTTAAAATTAGAAACAATGGTAATTAGAGAACTCTTATAGTTTTCGAAATCCAGGCCACAATTTTTAAGCAATTGTACTGATTTCTCATTCAGTCTACCCGATTTTTGGATAGCAATCTTTAGATTTTTCAAAATATTTATCAATTATTTGTTGAAGGATACTAATTATTATTCGAACACCCATGGGATGGAATGCTTCACGTAGAAACACATACATTTATCTATCGCCACAATGGCGATGATGGACAGGTACGTGATATGAGACGAATAAAATCATGTGTATTAATTCACTGGTAAATATAGGAGTTAGCGATCGTAAATCCAAAATACCAATCTGTCAAATCTGAAATCAGTATAATTATTTTTCGATAAAACAGGGGCGGATATAAGGAATATGACAGCGAGATTCCGGTAAAATGTGTAATTTGTGACTGGATTTTTCATACATAAATACGTCAAAAAAAGGCGAGCATAAACATTAACAATGCATCAACAAAGAATATCGAAAGTGACCTGTTTTGGCGAAATTCTGTGGGATCTATTTCCGGGGAAAGACAAAACTGCGGGAGGAGCGCCTTTCAACGTAGGCTATCATCTGCACCAAATGGGCGTGGAAGTACATATGATCTCTGCGGTAGGGCAGGATGCATTGGGAGACGAATTACTGAAAAAACTGGATAGCTGGGCGATGCCTTCTAAAGGTATTCAACGAAATGACGATTTTCCGACGAGCACGGTAGTAGCTACCATTGATGACGATAACGAGGCGCATTATGAAATTAAAGAAGGTGTAGCCTGGGATCATATTCAACGATTAGACACCGATGTGAAGCTGCTGGGCAATACGCAAGCATTTGTTTTTGGTTCTTTAGCTGCAAGAAATAGGAAGTCTCGCGAAACGTTGTTTGCCCTACTAGATAACAGCTCTTACCGGGTGTTTGATGTGAATCTCAGACCGCCTTATATAGATCAAGAGTTGCTTCTGCAATTGCTTAAAAAGTCGGAAGTAGCCAAATTTAATGCCGCAGAATTGCAATTAGTCCTATCTTATTTAGGAAAAAGATATGCTGATCAACAAGATGGTGTATTCTATCTGCAAGATTATTTTGATATCCCGGAAATCATTTTGTCGCGTGGCGCCGCTGGAGCTGCGTATTTCTGTGACAGAGAAGTATATAGTCTTCCGGCTGCGAAAGTGACTGTGAATGATACCGTAGGAAGTGGAGATTCTTTTCTCGCAGGCTTTCTTTCTGCTCACCTAGCCGGGATGAATCCAGAGGAAGCATTGGAGCAAGCCATTTGTCTCAGCGGATTCGTTACCTCGAAATCGGGTGCCTGTCCAGACTATACCCAGCAGGATATAGAACAGATGAAAGAAGCTTATCGTGTCAAATCCTAAAATTTCCGGTCTTTATAATAGTATGCTTTATCTTCTTCGGTAATCGTCTTGATCACGCGGCAGGGGTTACCTGCTGCGACCACATTGGCTGGAATCGATTTGGTAACGACAGAACCAGAGCCGATAACCGTATTTTCGCCGATTGTAATGCCGGCGTTAATAACCGTGTTGCCTCCAATCCAGCAATTATTGCTTATGTGTATGGGTAGTGCATATTCCCACCCTGCCACACGTGGTTCAGCATGAATGGGATGTCCGGCCGTAAATAAAGATACATTGGGTCCGATCATCACATTGTCACCGATACTGACCAAAGCACAATCCAACACCGTCAGGTTAAAGTTGGCGTAAAAGTTTTCGCCGATATGGATGTTATACCCATAATCACATCGGAAGGGTGGCTCAATCCAAAAAGCCTTTCCAGTGATGCCGAAGAGATTCTTGATGATACGTGCACGATCCTTTATGCGGGATGGCGCTAGATTATTGTATTCCATTAGCGCCTCCTTTGCTAGCAGGCGTTCGTCAAACAATTCTCGACCATCTGCTCGGTAAGGCTCTCCGGCAATCATTTTTTCTTTCGCAGTTTTCATAAGAATTTAACCTGATTTTGCATTCGAATATACAGTTTTGCGGTGTATTCTGCACGAAAGTTGACATTTCCTGCCTGAACCAGTACATTTGATCTTATAACAAAACTTGAATAGTATTTATGAGTATACATACCCTTGAACCTACTGCGATATGGTCGCATTTTGCAACGATTAATGCCATTCCGCGCGCGTCCAAGAAAGAGGAAGCAATTATTGAATACATGTTGTCTTTTGGAAAATCCTTAGGACTTTTTGCTGAGCGTGACGAGGTCGGCAATGTCCTGATACGTAAGCCGGCCACATCGGGATATGAATCCAAGAGTATCATCGTATTACAAGCGCATCTGGATATGGTGCACCAAAAAAATGCAGAAACGGATTTCAATTTCGAGACATCCGGCATTCAAATGCTGATCGATGGCGACTGGGTACGCGCAGATGGCACCACACTGGGAGCCGATAATGGAATAGGTGTAGCCGCTATCATGGGCGTATTGGCTTCTTCCGATATTCCGCATCCTGCTATTGAAGCGTTGTTTACTATTGATGAAGAAACGGGCATGACTGGCGCGAAGTCCTTAGCACCCGGTTGGTTAACGGGATCTTATTTACTTAACCTGGATACCGAGGACGATGAGGAGATCACGATAGGATGTGCCGGTGGTGTGGATGTAACAGCTACCGGAGCATTGCGCGAAGAGGCGACTACAGCTTATGATACATTAGTACATATTGCAGTGAAAGGCTTGCAGGGTGGGCATTCGGGTATGGATATTCACAAAGGACTCGGTAATGCCAATAAATTGTTGATGCGTGTGTTGGATTCCGTGATTAGCGAAGCAGATGCTCGATTGTACACGGTGGATGGCGGAGGACTACGTAATGCTATTCCGCGCGAAGCGACAGCAACATTGGCCTGTCGTTCGGCTGATGCAGCTGGGATTCGTGATATGGTAAAAAGAACGCAGCAAATCATCGCGAAAGAATATGCAGCTACAGAGCCTAGTTTAGCTATTAGTACCACTCAGGAAAATGCCGATGATGAATTAAGTGTGCTTACTGTAGAGTCGCAGCAGAAGTTTGTGGCGGTGTGCAACGTGGCGCACCATGGCGTATTTCGAATGAGCGCGGTATTCCCTGATCTGGTAGAAACATCTAATAACGTAGCGCGTATCGTCTTGAAATCTGGGAAGTATACTATCCTTTGTCTGACAAGATCGGCTATTCAATCGTCCAAGGAATACTTGGCAATGATCTTACGATCTACTTTTGAGATGCTGGATGCAGAGGTTGCTTTTTCTGGAGATTATCCTGGCTGGGAACCAGAGCCTGAAGGAGAGTTGGTACAGTTGACAGCCGATACGTACAGACGATTATTCAACTCCGAGCCATCCGTGTGTGCAGGGCATGGTGGTTTAGAATGTGGGCTGATTGGGAAGGTATATCCAAACCTTAAAATGGTATCTGTAGGACCAACGATTCGCGGTGCGCATTCGCCAGATGAACGTGCATCCATTTCGTCGGTAGCCAAATTTTGGAATTTCTTTTTGGAGCTGCTGAAAAATACACCTTAGTAGTTCACAAAGTTTTATATAAGGCTTGAAAAAACCTCCTGAAATATGATTTCAGGAGGTTTTTTCAAGTCTGCAATAGCTTACTTGTATTGGATCACAAATTCGGACTTCTCTGTACGAACCTTTTTCATATTGACCAACCAGTCATTGGCTTCATCGCGATATCCTAACGCCAGAATCGTGACAGACTTTAATCCTTTTTCAGAAAGTCCTAGTAGCTCATCAAGCTGTGCATTTACAAAACCTTCCATCGGTGTTGCATCAACTTGTAGTTCTGCCGCAGCTGCGATTGCCATGCCAAAACCAATGTATGCCTGTCTGGCGGCATGGTTGAAGTGATCATCTTTAGTTTGGGCTTCAAAGCCCTGCTTTAACATATTTTTATAGTCGTCACTAGCACCAGAAGGTAAGCCTCTTTCGGTTTCCTGTTGTGCAAAAACCTGATCCACACGCTCTTCTGTGTATTCGTCAAAAGCCGCAAATACCAGTAGGTGCGAAGCATCAGTGATTTGTGACTGACCGTATGCTATAGGTTGGATTTTTTCTTTCAATTCTGTGTTAGCTATTTCAATAACACGGAAAGGTTGTAGGCCTGAAGAAGTAGGAGCGAGCCGGGCCGCTTCTACTATATAATCTACTTTATCTTGTGACACTGCCGTGCCATTCATCTTTTTGGTGGCGTATCGCCAGTTTAGTTGCTCGTGAAGATTCATATCTTTTAGTTTTGAATAACGCTACAAATTTACGGCCAATAAATGATGTTTAAACATGTAATTTTTCTTTGTACATAAATATGACAATTTATATTTTGATTAAAATCACTTATTTTAGATGATGAGCATTTTCAAAAGCAAGCGAAAGGTTTCTCTCGTATTGGGAAGCGGCGGGGCACGAGGTCTAGTGCAGATTGGCGTTATTAAAATGTTGCTTGAAAAGGGCTATATCATCGATGAAATTATAGGATGCTCCATCGGATCCTTGATTGGTGCTGCCTATGCACAAGGAAAACTAGATGACTTAGAGGAGTGGTTGAAAGGGGTGACCCGTATGAAAGTATTCCAATTAATGGATTTTTCTAATCCGTGGTTTGGTATTTTAAAAGGAACAAAAGCCCTAGACTCTCTGAAATTGGTATTTCCCGACATCGCGATTGAAGATCTGCCTATACGTTATGTGGCCATTGCGACTGATCTTACGAATGAATGTGAAGTGGTGTTTGATAAGGGAAGTGTCTACGACGCCATACGTGCATCCATTGCGATCCCTGCCGTATTTACTGGTGTAGATTCTGAAGGTCGTTACCTGGTAGATGGAGGTGTGCTCAATCCTCTACCCATCAATTATGTTAAAAAAAAGAGGCGAAATATCGTTGTGGTAGTCAATCTCGACGGACGTCCTAATCCTGAATTTGGTGCTGTGGCGTCTGGTGGCAAGTATACCTCGGTAACCGTGTTGCAAGAGGCATACTTTGCTATGCGTCGGCGCATGAGCCAGTTATCTATCGATATGCACTCGCCAGATTATGTGATTACAGTGCCACATAATACGGCTGGAATCTGGGATTATCACCGCACCCTGGATCTAGTCGAAAAAGGCATGCAGTGGACCGATCTTTTGCTTCCTGATGTGAGTTCAAAGCGCGATAAAGCAGGTGTCAAATTGTAGTTCCGCTCGGAAGACGATTTAGATAGGCTGATAATGCAGCGTTAAATGCAGCTGGGTTTTCCAGATTTGGGAGATGTCCAGATCCTTCTATACTTACGAATTCTGACTGCGGTATATGATCCTTCATCTCGAGCATAAGCGTTTCGGGTGTTATTTTATCGTGCTGACCACGAACTAATAAAGTCGGGATGGTAATGTTAGGAAGTAAATCGGATGTATCAGTACGCGATGCCAACGCCAAAAGTGTGGCACATATACTCGTGAGGCTGTTTCGTCGAATACTACTTTTTATAAGCTCAACGGCTTCTAGATTTTCTTCCGCCCGCGGCTTGGCAAAGATGTTTTCGATAAATCCGATGGCAAAAGGACGGCGACCATGCGTTAATACCGCCTGTATAGAGTCAAATCTTTTTTGCTTTGCTATTTTATCGTCCGCCTTGCTGTGTGTGTCACTCAAAATTAATCCGGAAAAAAGCGTAGGCGCCAATTCATACGCGCGCAGAGCTATATACCCACCCATCGAAATACCGCATAGAATCACCTGTTTCATTTCCATTTTTTTAATAAATGCGATGAGGTCTTTAGCAAACAAGTCGATGGATAAGAAGCCATGTCCGGATGTGGTGTTTCCATGTCCACGAATATCTAACGCTATTCCTGTCGTCGAATCATCTAATGCCTCCAGCTGCGCTTTCCACATATTCTTATTAAACGGAAATCCATGCAGAAAAAGAATTGTCCTATGTTCTTTTTGCACCGCTTTTTTTATAAAAAAAGAGATACTAATATCACCAATTCTGATTTTATTGCTTTTAATTCGCTCGGCCATATGCTAGTGTGCTATGTAAATGTTTTGTTTTCAGTTAAATAGGGTTTAAGCCCTGTTTTTCTGTCCTTAAAGTTTAGAAAAAGTTTGCAATAATCGAAAAAGTAACGATATTTGCCTCACCAAAAACGGTATACACCGATTGGTAAAAGACTGCGCTCATAGCTTAATTGGATAGAGCACCTGACTACGGATCAGGAGGTTAGGGGTTCGACTCCCTTTGAGCGCACTTTTTTATTTCCCTGCTATCTTTTCCGCTTTATTTCTCGAAACAAATCTTCGCTTTTTAGCTTTTCGGAGTCGTATTTATGCAAAGAAAAATTCCTGTACTACTCCAGCAAACATACTAGAGCAGCACAAGAATACATATTATTATGCTAATTCTGCCAGAAAGTAGCCGTCGCGGTGAATCAATTCACGGTGAGCAATGATTTGTTGTAGGTTGATCTTTCCGATCACATATTTAAAATCTTGTCCGTAGAAGCGTTCGGAGATACTATTGAAGCCCAGTGTTTCCAGAATTTCTTCGTCCTGATAGCGTAAGTAAACGTTCAATTCGTAATCGGTAGAATAGGTAACCTGCTGAGATTTTGAGTGTTTTTTAAACTCATAACGATAACCATATCGAAGTGCCGTGATATCAGATAACACCGCCGATCCGGTTGGATGACCGCCTGCACCTTTTCCGAAGAAAAACTGCTCGTCTGCAAAAGCAGCTTTTACCACCACACCATTATTTTCATTCTCCACACCGTATAGTAGGTTGTCTTTGCTAACGAACTTCGGCAATACATATAAGATAATCTTACCATCTACCTCTTTTGCCAATGGAATCAGCTTGATTTTGTAGTTTTTCTCACGTGCATAGGTAATATCTGCTAAGCCAAGCTTATTGATTCCCAAATTGAGAATATCTTCTGGTTTGACATAGATGCCGTAAGCGTGATTGGCAACGATTGCCAGCTTGTACTTAGGGTCGTAGCCTCCCACATCCAATGTGGGATCCGTTTCTGCAAAGCCCAATTCCTGTGCTTTCTTTAGCGCGCTATCGTAATCTTGATTTTCGTTAAAGATCTTCGATAAAATATAATTGGAAGAACCATTGAAAATTCCGCTTACGCTATGCAGGAGCTCATTGTCATAATATTCCTCCAGGTTGCGAATGATTGGAATCGATCCACATACCGCACCTTCGTAAAGTAACGATTTGCCGGTTTCTTCCTGTATAGTCGCTAATTCTTCCAAATGGGTTGCGATCATCTTTTTATTGGCAGATACCACATTTTTACCAGCATACAATGCGCGTTTTGTGATTTCAAAAGCAGCATCGGCATCATCAATAAGTTCCAGTATCGTATTTATTTCTGGATCATTCAACACGCTGTCTGCATCGGTCGTAAAAAGGTGTTCAGGAAGCGATCGTTGTTTCGTTGGGTTTTTAATGACAAATTTCTTTATTTCTAGATTTAGATCTTTGGTTTTGATAATGTCGTACAGTCCTTGGCCAACTACTCCAAATCCAAACATCCCAATCGTTAATTTTTCACTCATTTTATATCAAATTGTTTTTTAGTTACGCAAATTTATAGTGCTTCAAAAGCTTGTTCCAGATCAGCTTTGATGTCGTCAATATGTTCGATTCCTACAGATAATCGAAGGACACCTGGGTATACGCCAGAGCGTTGTTGTTCTGCCGTACTTAGCTGTTGGTGTGTGGTTGTAGCAGGGTGTATGATGACCGTTTTCGCATCGCCAACATTCGCCAGATGACTGACCAATTCTAAAGCATTGATAAACTCGTTGGCTTTGGTACTACCTCCGCGAATAGTAAAAGACAATACCGCGCCATAGCCATTTTTTAAATACTTTTGGGCGGCATCATGATAGGGATGGCTCTTCAGTCCGGGATAACTTACAGATTCTACCTGTGCATGGTTTTCAAGCCATTGGGCAATTTCCAGCGCATTATCCACATGCCGCTGTACGCGCAATGAAAGTGTTTCCAATCCCTGTGTCAGCAAGAAAGAATTGAAAGGGGAGAGGGCAGGGCCGAAGTCACGCAATCCCTCTACGCGCGCCCGGATGGCAAACTGTATATTGCCAAAGTTGCTATTTTCTCCAAACACTTCCGAGAAGATTAGCCCATGATAACCCTCGGATGGCTCAGAAAATTGCTTGAACTTACCATTACCCCAATTGTAATTGCCACCATCGATAATCACGCCACCAATGGTCGTGCCGTGGCCGCCGATCCACTTCGTGGCTGACTCCACTACAATGTGAGCACCATATTCTAAAGGCTTGAAAAGATAACCGCCTGCACCAAAGGTATTGTCTACCACAATAGGAAGGTCATGT